>CAZJTS010000011.1:15248-21350 GCA_964548975.1 uncultured Fastidiosipila sp. | reverse complement strand
GAATATCTGCTGAGCACTCTTGATATAGACTTCGTTGGATCTGAAGGTCGCAGAGGCCGCTAAAGCACAACATAACCAGAGTCTCGCGTCGCTATCATTCTGAAATTCCCGGCCGACCAGTTCTTCTTTTACATGCTGAGAAAAACTCACGTTCACTTCAACAGGTCCTTTGCTATATCACGGTGAATCAAAGTCACCTGATAGTCATGTTGGCGCAGTCTTTTCGCAATCTCGCCGGCCAGGAAAACCGAGCGGTGGCGTCCGCCGGTACAGCCCACCGAGATCGTGAGAATGGCTTTGCCTTCTCGTATGTAATAAGGCATAAGAAAGAGTAGAGAATCCAACTGCTTCTCCAGGAAAATCTTCGTCTCCGGATAGCTGTAAACATAGGCTTTCAGCTCAGGATCCTGACCGCTGAGCGGTCTTAGCTCATCAATATAGAAGGGGTTCGGTAAGAAGCGCACATCAGCGACCAGGTCGCTGTCCTCAGGCAAACCATATTTGAAGCCGAAGGATTGGACCAGAATCTGGAAGCGATCGGTCTCCGTAAGATCTTCATCAATCAGGGAGATGACTTTGTTCGCCAGTTCTTTCGGTGACTGCTTATCGGTATTCAGTATGAGATCAGAACGCTCGCGCAATGGCGTGAGGAGTTCTCTCTCCTTGTTGATGCCGGAGAGTATGCCGCCTTCTTCGGCCAAAGGATGGTTTCTGCGCGTCTGCTTGTAGCGGCTGATCAATGTCTCGTTCGAGGCGTCCAAAAAGAGAATTTTATAGGGTAGACCTGCCTTGTGGAGTTCTTGCAGACTGTCATCCAGCACCGGGAAATACTCAGCGCTGCGGCTGTCAACAACGACCGCAAGTCGCTTCATGCCGATGCCTTCGCCTTGGTTGGGTCTGGCCAGTTTAATCACCATATCGGAGAGCAGTTGCGGAGGCAGATTATCTATACAGAAAAACCCGATATCCTCAAGACTGTTTACCGCTACACTCTTTCCGCTGCCTGACATGCCGGTGAGTATGAGAATTTCCATAATTGCCCCCTTCAAAAATTACTATGACCAATCGCCGATGAAACGTACCTCTGTCTCCAGTGTAACACCGAATTGATCAAATACTGTGCGCCTAATGTAGGCGATGAGGTTTGCTATGTCGCTCGCAGTCGCCCCACCCTGATTAACGATAAATCCGGCATGTTTCCGTGAGACCTCCGCCCCACCGATTCTGTGCCCTTGAAGTCCGCTATCCATGATCAGCTTACCAGCATAATAGCCTTCGGGACGTTTGAACACGGAGCCGCAACTCGGTAACTCCAGCGGTTGGGATTTTTCCCGGCGCTGGGTAAGATCCCGGATGGTCGCATCGATCTCTGCCGGGTCTCCCGGCTTCAGGCGGTAGCAGGTAGCCAGTACGATACCGCCGACGTCCTGGAAAACGCTCTGCCGATAACCGAACTTCTGCTCAGTCCAGCGCGCAGCCGCAACCTCTCCGTCCTGATTCAGATAATAGGTTATCGCTGCCACATCTTCGGTTGTACCGCCGTAAGCGCCGGCGTTCATGTAGAGCGCGCCACCCACCGTTCCCGGTATGCCGGAGGCAAACTCCAGACCGCTCAAGCCCTGACGAGCGGAATACTTGGCCGTCTCAATCATGGACGCGCCGGCTTCGGCGAAGAACCAGGCGTAGCCCTCACTATCGACCACCGGTTCATCCACAAGGTCGGCCAAAGCTGCCGTATAGTCTTCTACGCCCGGACAGGCGGACAGGAAGCCACAGGAGGACATCTGATCTGCGATACAGATCACCATCCCGGGAATGCCTTTATCTGAAATTAGCAGATTGGATCCCTTACCGATGATCGTGACCGTCAGGTCTTCTTCCCGGCAGAACTCCAGCAGCAGGCTTAACTCCTCACTGCTCTCAGGTTCTACAAAGTATTCAGCCGGACCACCGACCTCATAGGTACAGTGTTGGGCCAGGGATTCGTTTCTTCTAATTGTCACACCGGAACGTTCGCTCAACGACACCAGAGGATCCATGTTGTATTTCCTTTTCATTAGCCGTTATTCTTACCGAATAAGCGGTCAGTCAGCGCCTGAGCAGCATTATATCCCATGCGTTTCTGGCGGAAGTTGATCGCAGCCACCTCGACAATAATAGCAAGGTTACGCCCCGGCCTGACCGGACTCGTAATAGAGGGGATCCGGATACCGAGTATCTCAGTACTCTCTTCATTGATGCCCAGGCGCTCATAGGTCTTTCTTTCGTCCCAGAGTTCAAGATTGATCACAAAGTCAATTGACTCCTGGGGTTTAACAGCCGAGACACCGAACAACTCTTTGACGTCCAAGATTCCCAGTCCCCTGATCTCAATTAGATGCCGGATAATCTCGGGCGCCCGACCCAAGAGAGTTGTATCCGAGACGCGCCTGACTTCCACCAGGTCATCGGCGATCAGCCGATGGCCGCGCTTGACAATCTCCATCGCGGTTTCAGACTTACCGACGCCGCTTTCTCCCAGTAATAATAGCCCTTCACCGTAGATCTCAACCAGCACGCCATGCAAAGTCGTTTCCGGAGCGAGCTCAACATTCAGGTACTTGATCAGGGAGCTCATGAATACTGAAGTAACTTCATGGGTTCGCAGGAGCGGAACAGAATAGCGGTTGGAGCACTCGAGCATTTCCGGGAAAGGCTCATGCTGACGGGAAATAATCAGACAGGGGATCCCTCGGCTCATCAGCGCATCGAGCTTCTGCATACGGTCTCCGGCAGATTGTACGTCCAGATACGCCATTTCCATATTGCCCAGCAACTGAATCCGGTCAGCACCGAAGTGGTCATAAGCACCGGACAGCTGGAGTCCCGGCCGGGTGACGTCAGCAACAGAGATCAGGATATCTTCAGTGTTACCGAAGGATGTGATCTCCTCAAGCTGGAATTCATCAATAATATTTTTCAGGCTAACAGATGCCATAAACTACCTCAAAGATATGTAATCGGAGCAGATCCCTGTCCCGCAGCGTGATCACCGAAAGGATCCGGCAGATCCTTGATCGTTCCGCCCAGCCGTTGGATGGACGACAGGATATCATAATAAAGACGGCGGTCGATGGTCCGCTGATTCTTTTCTATATAAGTACGCAGGAGCGGGATCGCCCGTGCTGTACCCAGGTCACCCAGACAGAGTGTCGGGATGGTTTTGTCGGAGAAATTTTTGAAAGCCTGTCTGACCACTGTATAGGCCTCTTGGCGAAGCGTGTCGTCGAATTTCGAGACCTGAGTCAACTGTTGAAGAAGCAGATCCAGGCTCTTGCTCTCGTAGTTCTCGTCAGCGAACGCCTGTTCAATACGGGCTTTCAGCGGTGCGGCAGCAGCAGGCCCGATGGTCTTAAGGTAGAGCCCCACAGCATCTTCGACTCGCTCGTCCGCAAGTGGTGTGGCCAAAAGCCAGTCCACTACCTGATCCACTCGGCTTTCCTGAGGCCAAAGTGCCGCTAAAGGCAAAAACTGATTGAGGAAAAAGATCTCACGCAGCCTCTCATCACTATCTTCGCCAAGATCAGCAGGTTCAATTTCAATAATCTTAGAATAAAAATCGTCGATCGCGGATTCAGAAAACTCACTCAATCTCGGTTTAACCAGATCCGGGAAGGGGTAATCTGAAACTTGACTTAAGCCGAGTAAAAACTGAATCACTTCGGACTCAGAAAGACTGCTTAAGAAATCAGACAGTCCGTTTTGGCCAAGTAAATCGTGCGGTGTTTCATACCAGGCTTCTTGTCTATCTTCAAATCTCTGTTTCAATTTCCTGGCGAAACTGACTTCAGACTCTGAGTGTAAGTCTTCATTATCCAGCACTTCAGTAAACAGATCGTCGAATACTTCATTCAGCAGTGCAGCATATGAAGTACCGAGCTCTCTTAGATCACGCATCTCGATCTCCATTCGGTTCATTCTTCCGAGTGTTATTGTAGCACTCACCCGTAAGCTATGCACGGCAGACCTGAGCTTAAAATCTGATTATAGCTGTCCCTTCAAGAGGACTTTAGAGAACAACTTCTACCTCTGCACTCCGGGTAAAAGTGCTCGTCGCGGAAGTGGTAGCACGCATCGAACAACTGACTGTGGTCGCAGAGGAAATCCTCGAGCTCCGCTGTGGAGGTCTCAGGGCCCAGCCACCAGACATATTTACTGGGGACCGGTAAACCGAGTGGAGCCGATTCCAGCACACCCCCGATCCCGGCAGGTAAGGCCAAAGCTTCCCACTTAAGCGCTTCCCTCACCGAGGTGAAAGTTATAAAACGAAATCCATCGTACACAGGTCATACCCCCAGGCTTTTTTTCCATCATAGGCTGCCTTTATGAGAATCGGATTAAAGCGGTATACTGGAGTTGAGGTGAGACAATGAGATCAAGTGACTGGTTCCTTCGCCAATTAGAGCACATGGCCACTGCATTGGGCTATCAGATCTTCGGGGCGGGCAAAGCCCAGAGCATCTTTCAGCTCGAAGAAATTACCGCTGAAGAAGTAGGTATTTTCGGCCTGACAGAACAGGGCTTGTTCAATGAAGCGGAGAATGAGATTTTTCGGGCCAAAGCCGCCCAAGCTCCGGATGCTGACCTTATCGCCTACTGGTTTTATGACTACCTGCGCCAACAACCGGACGAAACTTTGCGTGCCGGTAACTTCTCTTTTGCCGAGATCCTCCAGGGCCTAGAGGATTATTTCGGGACTATCCCAGACATTTTTCTCGAGGAAGCCAAGCGCCGAGGCTCACTTTAAACGCGCCATTTAAACGCTTCACCGAACATGTTCTCGTAGCGCAGCTGGCAATCCTTAATAATTTCCATCGCCTTGTCGCGGGACATCGAATCGGTCGTTGTTGTGTGTTTATGTTCCAGTTGCTTATATACACCGAAGAAGTGTACGATCTCCGCAAAATAGTGCGGCGGAATCTCATTCATATCCTTATAGCTGTTCCAGCTGGGATCTTCGAACGGAATCGCAATGATCTTGTCATCGACTTCCTGGTCATCGATCATGCGCACAACACCGATCGGGTAACACTGCACCATCACCATCGGATCCAGCGCCTCTGAACAGAGCACCAGGACATCGAGCGGATCGCCGTCATCCGCAAAAGTTCGGGGTATAAAGCCGTAATTCGCCGGGTAGTGCGTCGACGTATAAAGGATGCGGTCAAGCCTCAGGAGACCTGTGTTTTTGTCCAGCTCATATTTCTTTTTGCTGCTGCGCGGTATCTCGATCACCGCAGTAAAACTCTCAGGTGAAATTGTGGAAGGGTCAATGTCGTGCCAGATATTCATAGGGGAACTCCTCTATAACTTATTGAACTTATCTTAGCATGGAATGCATCGGAAGGTTTCTACTTCTGCCAGATTTTGCGCAGGGGCATCAGTGCCAGATACACGATCACAGAAATGATGATCGCAATAACACCGTTCACTGTGCTTGTGCCGGCGGCAAATTTGGCCAAAACCGCAGCCGGATCCACCGGCAAAGCCAAGAGGTAACGCTGATAAAAGTAGCCGATCAGAGGGTCAAAAATGATATTGAACAGTATCCCTGCACTACTCGCAAGTACACTCCATTTCAACGCCTGCTTGCGGTCCTCAATCGCATAGAGTTTACCCAGCTTGAAGGCCACCACACCGGTGATCATGCCGATCAGCATTTTTAGGATAAAGGTCGTCGGGGCGTACATCTGGTAACCGGAGGTCAGATCGGCAAGCGTCATCCCGATACTACCGGCCAAACCGCCGGAGACCGGCCCCAGCAGCAAAGCCGCAACCAGCAAGAACACATTACCCATGTGAAAAGCCGTTTTACCACCCGGCAATGCCAGATCAATCCGAAACACCTGAAAGCCGACATAACAAAGCGCTGCAAACACACCGATGAGTGCGATCCGCAAGATACCGCTAGGTACGCCCTTCGTAGATTGCGCCTGCGCCCGCCGCAGATTAGGGTCAATATTCTTTTTCACTTTAATGGTCCCCCAGTCTTGATCTCTTAATCGATCGTGCTCTCTGTTATACACTGATCACCTGGAGAAAACAAGGAAAGGGGTATGTAAA
>CAZJTS010000011.1:0-15148 GCA_964548975.1 uncultured Fastidiosipila sp. | reverse complement strand
TACAGCGCATAACCTGAAATCGAGACCACAGAATATTGCGTATCTTATTACTTTGGTCAAAATCTCGAGTTTTGCAAAGTAATCACGACCCCGGGCCGATCCGATAAAGCTTCCCGGAATCTGTAACGGTATAGAGCGCACCGTCAGGGCCCATCCCCACATCGCGGAATCGCTCCTCAAATTCCTCAGCGATGCGCTCCTCACCGGTAACGCGCGAATCCGTGAGCTGGAGGCGGCTGATGTGCTGTCCTCTGAGCCCTCCGATAAAGAGATTATTCTCCCATTCAGGGATCGCATCCGCGGTGTAAAAAGCCATCCCACTGGGCGCGAGCACCGGATCCCAGTAATAGACAGGCGGCTCGACCCCTTCGGCAACTGCCTCACCGCTGCCGACGTCGCCGCCGCTATATTCAATGCCGTAGCTGACATTTGGCCAGCCATAATTGCGGCCGGGCAGGACCAGATTCAATTCATCACCGCCCCGTGGGCCCATTTCGCTGATCCAGATATTGCCGGTTCCGGGCTCGATAGCGAGTCCCTGGATATTGCGATGGCCAAAGCTGTAGATCTCAGGCCAAGCCCCATCCTGATCGGCAAAAGGGCCATCAGGGACAGCTTCACCTTCCGCGGTGAGATGGAGGACTTTACCGTAGCCATTGTCGAGCTCTAGAGCACGGTTGCGGGTTGCCCCGTCTGAGCGTTCACCGGTGGTTAGAAGAATCGTCCCCTCGGGGGTGAAGAGCAGGCGGCTACCGAAATGCATGCTGTTATCGTAGTAGGGCAGTGCTCGGAATATCGTTGTGAAGTCTTCAAGGCTCGTCTCCCCTTCGCGGTAAGTTCCATAGCCTACGGCTGTCACTGAACCCTCGGCTGTGCTTTCTGCGAAGCTGAAGTAGAGCTTGCCGCTTGTTTCAAAATCAGGGGTGGGCGCCACATCAAGAAGGCCTCCTTGACTTCTGCTGTCGACTTCAGGAAATCCACCGATCGGGTCTGAGAGTTGATTAGCTTCCGGATCGTAAATTCTCAGACTACCGCCTTTTTCGGTGATGACCATTCTTTGATCAGGCAGCGCTGTAATCGCCCAAGGTGCGTCCAAAGTATCTTGCAGAAGTAGTATTTCATATTCTGAGTCTGTTTTTAATGCTGGGGCTCGTGTTTGGTCCGGGAATTCCGGGGTAAAATCGGCTTCAGGCGGGCGAGATTCAACACCTTCTTGGGTAGTGACCGGCGGGGGGCCGCTCTGGGTCGGATCCACTGTAGTACAGGCCGCCAGAGCGATAGTAAGTGTCAGTAGAATTAGGTTCCGAAATATTTTCATATCCAGCTCTCTTTCAGGTCCGCGTTTAAGCCGAGAAAAAAAGGGTCTCGAACACAGGTAACTAAACCTGAGCTCGAGACCGGCAAATTAGAATCGAAGTCCTATTAGTAGCGGAGCAGTGCCGTATAGGGATGCTCGATCAGCTCGTGCTCCTCGTGGAGTACATGGATCTCGGCGCCGGTACGTATCGCCAGCAGCACGGCTTCATCCAGCGTCTGATCCTGGTTCGGCACGCGGGTACGATCGACGATAAGGCTGCCGATCCGCCCGTTTCTCGCATGCTCTTCGATCTCTGAGGTTTTGGTCGAAGTCAGTCCCGACTGTTGAGCTCTCACAATCTGATTGCTCAGCTTTTCAGTTTCTTTATCCAGGAGCGGCTGCATCGCTTCAATCAGTTTTTCCTGCAGGTCAGAATCTTCCAGCGAATCGATGGGCTGACCGACTTCCGTGTCCAGATAGATATTCTCATTGGCGATCTGGCGGAAGGCTGCCACGTTTTCTTTCGTTCCGGCCAAAAGAATCGGCTGCTGATTCTTGCGGTTCAGTTCGGCAAAGTGATCGTCCAGGTAATGGTAGTACTTGTCGCGATCCTTCTCTGCTTCTTCCGGTCTCGCTCTATGGCCATGGTAACTGGATTCATTGCCGCCATAAGTGCCGAAGTTGAGGCTGGCGTTGTCGTCGAAGTCGTCGAAGAGTGCTTCGAAACTGGTCGCAAAATCGTCAGGCTCGAAACTCTCGTGGCCGTAGCGGTTGGCGTTGTAGAGTTTGACGCGGTCTTTGCTGATATTGGCGACCGTGATCTCATCGTAGGTTTCCAGCATGCCGAGCAGTTCTACAATGTGGAACTCATCACCGACGAAGACGCGCGGCTCCGGCGCATAACGCAAACGGAACACTTCTACATCCTCACCGGTGGCCAGGACAGCCAGTCCATCGAGATTGTATTGCCAGAAGGGTTCAACTTCCTTATGTAAGTCATATAAGAGATTCAGCGTATCCTCCCAGTCCCGACGAGGATAGTTCTCAACCAGAAGTTTCTCCGCATCCTGAAGCAAATTCTTGAACTGGATGGGATCTTGCATATTATCGGGTTTGGTCCGATGGGTCGGCATATAAAGTGAAATCGTGGGCAGGTCGGCCTCTCGTTCCTGTTGGATAATTTTCTCCAATTTTTCTCTGTTCGTCATAGGGGGCTCCTTTCAGACTCTGTAAAACTTATGTCTCAGGTTAATGCTTTTATTTTAACCTTGATTCCCCGGAGAGGCCGTCACTCGTGTCCGGACAAAAGAAAAAGCGCCCGACGCTCGGCCTGACGCTGATTGAATTTACGAAGAGAATTTAGATGGGCATCCCGACGGCTCTTTTCCTTCGGCCACCGGACTTGTGTTTTCTGTGACCCGAAAACTTGTCCGCTCTATGTTGTCCGTGTGCTTTCGCTTTGCGGCCGGAGTTATGAGTTTTATTCTGAGTTTTGGCCTTGGGAGCCATAACCTGGTCCAAGCCCCATTCCGCGGGCGTTTCCATGGGCTGTATCTCGGTGCCGGTGAAGCGTTCGATGGCGGCGATTTTGGCCAAATCCATCGGCGGGACGATACTGATTGCCCTGCCTTTCTGGCCGGCTCTTGCCGTACGGCCAATCCGGTGGACATAGTAAGCCACATCTGCAGGGATGTCATAGTTGATGATCAGGTCGATCGCACTGACATCGATCCCGCGAGCGGCGACATCGGTCGCAATCAGGATGTCGTACTGACCGCCACGGAATTTCTGCATGATTTGGGTTCTTGCGCCTTGTGACAGACCTCCATGGAGGCCTTCGGCGCTGTAACCCCAGGCTTTGACAGAGTTCGCTGCCATATCTACCATCCGCTGTGTATTACAGAAGATGACGGCTTTACGGGGTGCTTCTGTCCGGAGCAGGTTTTCCAGAAGGTGCATTTTGGCGCGCTGGTGGACCTTGTAATAGGACTGTTGGATTTGCGGACGGTCCTCAGCGGTTTCCGCGATTTCAATACGGACAGGCTCGTTCTGGTATTCTTCAGCAAACTTGCGGATACTTTGCGGCAGCGTTGCCGAGAAGAAGACTTTCTGCGGCGCATTCAGATAGGACATGACGCGAGCGATATCATCTCTGAAGCCCATGCTGAACATCTCGTCGGCTTCGTCAAGAACGAAGGTCCGCACCTTTCCCGGGCGGAGGACTTTGCGCTCAATCAGGTCGAGGACGCGTCCCGGCGTGCCGACAATGACCTGCCCGCCGCGCTTGATGCGCTTGATCTGTCGGTAGAGCGGTGTGCCGCCGTAGACCGGCATCACGCTGAGGTCCGGCAGATATCTACCCAGACGCAGAATTTCCTCTGAAATCTGCATGGACAGTTCTCTGGTCGGTACGAGAATGAGACTCTGTAGCTGATTGGAGCCCAGGTCAACGGATTCAATAATGGGGATAGCGAAAGCTGCAGTTTTGCCACTGCCTGTTTGCGCCTGGCCGGTAAGATCACGTCCTGCCAGAAGTTCAGGGACTGCCTGCTGCTGGATGGGTGTCAGTTCTGTAATTGCCATAGCTTCGAGAGCTCTTTGGACAGGTTCCGATAGTTGTCTAATAATTGTTTCACTTAAATTTTTCATCACGCCAGTGTAACACGTTTTCCCAATTCTGATGTGATTCTAAATATATTCTGGCATATTGTCCTCATATTGCACTCGAATGAGGCGGCGGAGCGACAGTTAGTCCGCAAAATCCCCCTAAAACGAAAAAAAGCGGGTATCAATACTGACCCCGCCCCTTAAAAATTAAAGATTCAACTATCGTTTGCTTACCGTCAACTCCACCGGCTGCTGCTCGATCAGCTCCCTGCTTCTAGGATCCGGTTGTCCGAAACCGACATAGAACACGTAATCGCCTTCGGCAATCTGCCTCTCACCTTGAGTGTCATAGACCTGGAACATCGCTTCCGTGAGTGCGATCGTTCGCACCTGGCTTTCGCCCGGCTCCAGATAACACTTTTCCAGGGCGCAGAGCCGCGGATGGAGCGAGCCATTGGCCGGCGCTTGGACATACACCTGAACGGTCTCGGCTGCCGCCACCTTGCCGGTATTCTCCACTTCGACCCGGATCAACTCCTCGTTTTCCAGTGTCGCTTCCAGCCGGAAACTGCTGTAGGTCAATCCATAACCGAAAGGATAGAGCACATCCTTTGGATTCTCCACATAGCGATAAGTGCGGTTCTTCATGCTGTAATCCGTGAACTCCGGGATGGCATACTGCTCGGAGTAGAAGCTCAAGGGCAGTTTTGCTTGCGGTGAGGCTTGGCCAAAGATCAGGTCAGCAATCCCCTGACCACCTTCGGCCCCCGGGTACCAACCCTGAAGTATGGCGGCCGCCTGGACAGCATCCCGGTCCAAGGCCAGCGCACTGCCGGAGAGAATGATGAGTATGACGGGTTTCCCGCTGGCATAGATCGTGTCCAGCACTTCTCTCTGAATGCCCGGCAGCAAAATATCCGGTTTGTCGCCGCTACCGAACTGATTACCCTGATCGCCCTCTTCCCCTTCGAGCCCCGGATCTAAACCGAAGACAGCTACGATGACATCGCTGTGTTCGCACACCGCCCGGACTTCAGAGATACGATCATTTCTTTGGCCTAAGCCAGAAAGTTTTTCTTTATAGAGATGACAGCCTTCGGAATAGTGGACGCGGACCCCTGCTTGATCCGCATAGTTCCTAATCCCTTCCAGAACCGTGGTATAACGGGATGACGTACCCTCATAATTACCCACCAGGGCTCTTCTGTTGTCCGCATTAGGCCCGATCACGCCGATGGATGTTAGGTCAGCAATGTTCAAAGGCAGAATGCCGTCATTCTTCAGGAGGACCGGCACATGGCGAGCCACTTCGAGATTAAAGGCTCGATGCTCCGGCGAATCATTCAGATCGTAGGCTAAGCTGTTATAGCTTACGTCTTCATTTTCCTCGAACAGACCGAGCAGTATCCGTGTCGTCATGAGGCGGATCAGGTTTCTGTCCAGATCTTCTTCCGCAAGTTTCCCTTCGATGACCGCGTCGTAAGCGTGGCCGTAGCAGGAACCGCAGTTCAGGTCACAGCCTGTCGAAATCGCCAGCGCTACAGCGTCCACGGGATTCTCAAACATGCCGTGACCGCCGAAGAGATCGGCAATCGCCCAACAGTCCGAGACGTAGTGACCCTCGAAGCCCCACTCACCGCGCAGGACCTGGTTCATCAGGACCTCGCTCGCACAAGCCGCTTCCCCATTGACCCGATTATACGCACCCATGACCGCTTCGACGTTGCCGTCTCTGACACAGGCCTCGAACGCCGGCAGATAGGTCTCGCGGAAATCCTTTTCACCGACCTCCGCATTGAATGAATGACGAATGTCTTCAGGCCCGGAATGCACCGCAAAATGCTTCGCACAGGCGGCTACCTTGATATAGTCCGGATCCTCGCCCTGAAGTCCGTTGATGTAGGCCACACCTAATTTGCCGGAGAGGAAAGGATCCTCACCATAGGTTTCATGGCCTCTGCCCCAGCGTGGGTCTCTGAAAATATTGACATTCGGCGACCACATGGTCAGGCCTTTGTAGATATCAGTATCGTTGTATTTTTGCTGAGAATTAAATTTCGCCCGGGCTTCGGTCGACACGACATCGGCTACTTTATATAGGAGATCTTCATCGAAGCTCGCCGCCATACCAATCGCCTGAGGAAAGACCGTTGCCACACCGGCTCTGGCCACGCCATGGAGCGCCTCGCCCCACCAGTTGTAAGCAGGAATGCCCAGTCGCTCAATGGCGGGTGCCTGATGAATCGTCTGTGACACCTTTTCTTCCAGGGTCATCTGTTCGACCAGTTCTCGAGCACGGATTTTCGCCTGCTCCCTATCTCTTCTGACAGCCATATTAAGACCTCTCTTTCCTACTTTTCTTTTACCATAGAAGATCCGCTGACTTCATGCTCAGCTTCTCTTGCTTTTTACTGGTTGAATATTGCTTTACTTAATAGATTCAACGAAGGGCGAAGCCGGCAATCCTTCGCTATTGACCAGATAGCCCCCCTCCGGCGCATTGTGATATTGATAGCGCACCTCGCTATAATTACCGGCTGTGACATGGAGATCCAGGGTATCACCCTCGATTTCCACCCTCAGCACTTCGCCCGCTGGGACGAGCGTGATGTCCGGCTCAGTACCTTTCAGCGTAAGTTCCTGATCGAAACGGATGCGGATGAGCTCCGAGGTCGGCTGGCTTACTTCGATGACCTCCGGTCCGGAGTAAACTAGGTTCTCCCCCAGATACAGCGCTCGGACAGCCAATGCTGAACGTTGTCCCAGCGTCCACTTATCCTGTGGGTGTAGGTCATCAGGTTCACCGACGTCAACGGATACGACCATCGCCGTTGCCGGTTCGGCCAAAGCCCGGCGTTGCTGCTCTCTAAGCTTGGCCCAATTGAACTCCCGGATGCCGCGGCCCGGATCATCAAAGGAAGTCAGCTGCACAAAAATAAAGGGAACAGTTTCACCGAAGAGTTCGTGATAGGTTTGGATTAGGCTCCTAAATAAGCTTCCGTAATTGTCCTGACCAGCATTGGATTCTCCCTGGTACCAGAGCAGAGCAGCAAAGTGACAGCGCATGAAAGGTTCAACGAAATTGTAATAGCAGTTCCCCGGGAGGCGGTCCCAGAATCTGCCTTGGGGCAGCTCAGGCTGGACTTTGGCCTGATAAATCTCCCAGTCCTTCGGGAACTCAAACTGCCAGTCCTCTGCGGTAAGACCATAGAACTTCGTTGGGGTCAGGCCGCCGCTGCCACGGTGGACGATCAAGCGAATCAGAAGTTCATTCTCCCCCTCACGCAGGATATCAGGCTTCAGTTGATAACGGCGTGGCGGGAATTGGTAATCTGTGCGGCCGACGAGTTGACCGTTCAGATAGGTCAGATCCGCGTCCTTAATTGCGCCTAAGTCCAGCCGGATCTTGTCCGAGCTTTGCGCAGCTGTGGGCAGATCGAAACGCAGCCTCAGGTAATACACACCCGGCGTATCTTCGAATTCCGTGTCGAAAAACATCGCGGGCATCCGGATCGGCTGCCACTTGTCTTCCGGAATGGTCACCGGGGCCGGAGTATTCGCCGCCTCCGCCTCCCAACCTTTGAGGAGCTCAGCATAGGCCCGATCCTCTACGGCTCTGGCCAAAGCAGAGCTGTAGGTGCGGTATTCATCGACCTGTGCTTCGGTCAAAAGCTCATGAGGCAACCAGGTTTCGATCGGCGTGCCGCCCAGCGCCGCATTGATAAGGCCGACCGGCACATCAGCAGCGTCTCTGTAATGAATGGCAAGGGATACCCCGAGAGCGCCCATCTGTTCGATAGTCGATGGGGCAAGGCTTTCCCAGGTGTAGGTCCTGGCGAGTCGCTCATCTTCGCTATAGCTCGGCTCGAGCGGGAGTCTCAGTTCTCTGATATTACTGTCTTCTAGCTTAAGCACTTCTGCCGGAAACGCATCGAGTGTGCGATTGACTGTCAGCTGCATATTGGACTGACCGCTCAGAAAGAACACATCTCCGATCGCGATGTCCTCATAGGTCAGGACTTCGGTCCCGTCCGTAATCTCCAGCTGATAATTCTCGCCGCTCCCCTGAGGCGGCAACATCAGCTCCCAGGCACCTGCTTCATCGACAACCGCCGAAGCCAGTGCCTCACCCTCCTGATGGCTGAGGCGCAGCCGAATGAGACTTCGGGGCATGGCAGTACCGCTCAGATGAATCTCTCTATCCCTTTGCAAAACTGCGTGATGACCGATCGGTTCGCGGATTCTTAACATAATTGGTGCTCCTTACATTTGGCCGCTGTACTGTACATGGTTCAGCTTGCGGAATTCGAGAGGGGTGATTTTCTTCATTTCTTTAAACACGCGGTTGAAAGTCGACAGTGAATTGAAACCGGCCGTAATCGCGGCATCGGTAATACTGATCTCGGGATCCGCCAGCAGCAACTCAACATCACGGATCCGGCAGCTCTTCAGGTAATCGATGAAACTCATGCCGGCCAAATCCTTGAACAGGCGGGAAAAATAAAACTTGCTGAACCCTGCTTTCTGAGCCAGATGGTCCAGAGTAAGGTCTTTGCGGGAGTTTGTCCTGATGTATTGACAGCATTCGTAGATGACCCCGACATTGGCCTGGGTCAGGCTTTCCTCCTGCGTATCAGCGGAATTATGGAGCTCATTCTGCTGCTTGAAGCGTTCCAAGACAACATTCCCCAGCTTCGCGGTGAAGCGGATCAACTCGGTGTAAATTTCTACATTTTTGAGCGGTGAGCTCTCATATTCGATGCTGAGAATATTACGTAAAATATCCTGTAGTTGCTGATGGACTGTGGCGAAGTTTTCCTGCGAGATTTTCTTATATGGCGCGAGGAAGGGCATGAGAATCGAGAGGTCCTCGAACTGCTGCATAATCGTCGGCTCGAAAAGTAAGATCAGCCGCTGACCGCCTGCTTCAGGTTCTGCAATGGTGTGTAAAACACCGGGAGAAATCCAGAGAATTTCACCCGGATCCAGATGGATCTCATGGTTTTGGATCGTGAGTTGATAATCACCGATCAAGGGAATAATTATTTCTACAGCCGGGTGCCAATGAAGCGGGTAGCCCTCCGTTTCTACATTATTGTAGAGACGAACGAGAGCGTTCTCCTCATAATCAACGGTCTCCCGGACACCGTCCAGATAAGTAATCATGGCTTCTCCTCATAAACTATGTGACAACGCACTACTATTCTAGCTTATGAACAGGTCAGCTGTAGATCACACGCTCATGTTGATCAGCAATGCCGGACTTGCGGTAAAAATACGTATTGATCTGATCGCACCATTCTCTGGCGTTCAGGACTTGCCTGTCCAGTCTCCGGGCGACATGCTCGTAAACCTCAGCAGCCATTTCCGGTTTCAAAGATTCCCACCGCTCCCTCAGAGCTCTCACTTCGGCGAGCCCTGTGAAATGCGTGTCATAGATATGCTGAATCACGGTCTTGCCGGACTGTAACACATGCGTGTAAGGCACATGATGGAAGAAGAGCAGTAAATTATCCGGACAGGTCTCGATGTCTTCGTAGAGGGCATGGACCTCAGAAGGATAGAGTGAGGCATAGCCTGTCCCCGACTTTGTCCGATCGATGCCGATCCCTTCATGATCGGCCCGATGGTAGGTGCCCCATAAGGAATACTCATAGCCGTCAATGTTCGGCGCATAGTGATAATGCGGCGTTACCATCCAACCGATGCCGAGCGGCGCTGTATAATTCTCCATGGTTTGCCATGAGCCCAGCTGCATCTCCTTGATCGTTCGCGCGCCCTCGTCTGTGAGGTTAAATGATTGAGCAAGCCATTCGTCCAGGATCTCTTCTGCGGTCAGCGTCGGATTCCAGGCAAGACGGCCAAAGCCATAGAGATTCGCTTGAGCTAAGTAATGGCCACACCAGTTGTAATCATTCCCGGTATTCGCCACAGCGGCAATCCCGGCATTGGGTCGATATATGCGCTCTCTTACGTTGTAATCAGAAAGCGGTTTGGCCGGGAATTCCAGGATTTCTTTCCACATCGGCACCAGATAACAGAGATCAATCTGCTGCCCCGTATACTCCTGAGCAATCTGTAATTCGAGAATGAGATTCGTCTGATCCATAGCATAGAATAAAGGCGATACCGGTTCTCTGACCTGGAAGTCCATGGGACCATTCTTGATCTGTAAATAGACATTCTTCTCGAATTTACCGTCCAGAGGGGCAAAGTAATCGTAAGCCGCCCTGGCGCGGTCTGTTGTCCGATCTCGCCAGTCCTGACGGCAGTTATAGACAAAGGCACGCCAGATCAATTTACCGTCATACTTCTGAAGAGCTCTACCCAGCAGATTGGCCCCTTCAGCCTGGTTTCGTCCATAGGTGAACGGCCCCGGTCGGCCTTCGGAATCCGCCTTCACAACGAATCCGCCCAGCGAGGGCAGATTACGGAAGACCTCCGCCATTTTTTTATCCCACCAGGCAATGACATCCGCATCCAGAGGGTCGGCTGTTTCCAGGCCGCCCAGTTCAATAGGTGAGGCGTAATTCAGACTCAGATAGGGTGCGACGCCATAGGAGGCGAAGACGCTGAAGAGTTTATTCAGATCAGAAAAGTAGCGATCCGTGATCAGCTCAGTGGCGGTTTTGACCACATTAACATTATTGAAACAGATCGCATTAATCCCGATAGAAGCTAAGGTGCGGGCATAATACGTGGTCCGTTCATCAATGATAATCTCATGGTCCTTAAAGAAAAACGATTGTCCTGCATAACCCCGTTCGATCGTACCGTCGAGATTATCCCAGTGATCAATCATGCGGAGCGCTGTCGCCGGACCTTCTTTGAGCATGAGGCCGGGTGCCAACTTTCCGAGCCGAGCCAGCTGAATGAGCTTACTGCTCGCATAGAAGAGCCCCCGCTCACAGGCGGAGAGCATCTCAATGGTATTGTTCTCATAGCGAATTTCATAGTGTTCCTCTTCACCTGAAGAGTCGAGCAGAAGATAGACATCCGGGGCATCCGGCACATCACACTCGAAGGCAAGCCTGAGCTCGGCCAGCGCGTTACGCAGAATGTTACTGGTCTCCAGACAAAACAGCTTACCTAACTGTCTGTTAGACTTGCCGATTCCGTAATCCAGCCATAACGGACTAAACATAGTTCTACCTCTACTCTCGCTATTTTAGGAAATGGATAGGGAGCTGCTGCCCCCTACCCATTCAGTAGTTTGTGATATTCCCTACAGATTCATCTTAGGGCATTTCTGTAGCATCCCCGAAGGTAGCTTCCCATTTGGCCGTACGCTCATCGATGATATCCTGTCCACCGGAGGCCAGATAATCTTCCATACCGGAATCGAAAACCTGGTCGAACTCGGCTTCAGGCGCCACGACAGCCTGATTCAGCAGAACATCTCTCTTCTCAGAAAGCTGCGGGCCCTTACCGGCTTCAGATGTAATCTCACCGACATTCACGTTACGGCCGACCCAGCCTTCGTTCGAAGACATTTCATAAGCAGTAGCGATCACTTCGGAGTCTACACCGGGATACGAAAGAGCAACGGAGTTGATCGTCTTCTCTTCGTCACCGAGGTCCAGACCGTTGATGGTCATGGTGTAGTCGATGTTCAGAGGCGAGTTCATGATCCACTCACCGGTTGCAGGCAGAGACTCGATGGAGCCATCTTCGTGCACCTTGTGGTTTGTGCCTTCTTCACCGATCTGGAGATACATACGGTTCTCCAGCTTAGAGATCCAGTCCAGATAGAGCAGCGAAGCGAGAACTTCGTCGTTCGTTGCGGGGAAGAAAATTTTGCGGTCGATCGGACCCGGCAGGAACTTCAGATAGTCGCCGGCGGCATTCTGGAAAGGCTCGATCGTGACGTAACCGGCATCTTCGCCCACCAGACGCTTCAGTGAGTTGTTGATGCTGTCATCGCCGTTACGATAAGGATAATCCCAGTTGTGTGTGAAGCTGCCGACATAACCGGCTTTCATCAGGTTATCTTCATTGGAATCGCCTGCGCCATAAAGGGCGAAGTCATCCCACATGAGATCCATGTTGTACCACTTGTTCAGCATTCTGACGCCTTCTTTAACGCCCGGCTGAGTCAGTTTTCTGTCATCGAAACCGCGGATGAAACGGGTTCTCTCATCAATCTCAGGATCGATGAAGGAGGTCAGCAGGTGATCCGCACGCCAGCCCACATCGAAGCTCACGGAATAAGGAATCATCTGGGCAGCATCAGCGCCTAGGAGTTCCTCAGCGTTGTCTCTGAAAGCGACGAGCATGGCTTCGAATTCTTCGGTCGTCGTAGGTTTCTCAATACCTAAAGTCTCGAGCCAATCCTGACGCACGAACGTATTGATTCTGGAGTTGTTGGCAAGTTTGCCTTCCAGCGCCCACAGGGTGCCGTCGACAGGGTCCTTGTCCCAGTAAATGTTTGTTTCGCCGAGCCAGCCCCAGAGATTCGGCAAGCCGTCTTTATACTCTTCAATCGCTTCGCTCAGATCCGTAACACCACCCATAGTGGCGTAAGCCAGAATGGTCGGATAGTCATAGGTCAGTGAGATGTCAGGTGCATTGTTCGCGGCCAAAAGATTGTTCAGCTGCTCAACTTCGGTCCAGCGGGGCACCGGAATATACTCGACTTCAATATTGTGGTCACGCAGAACGCCTTCCTTGATAAAGTCTGTCCAGACATTGTCTTCGGGGGTGCTGCCGCCGTCGTTACTGCGGTCGTAGATTTCTACGGTGATCTTGCGGGTCTCAAGGAATTTGCCGTTCTCGATTTCGCCATCGATGGTCAGACCTTCGCCGCTCGGGGGATCGGTTTCGGTCGTGCCGGGTTCAGTTGTACCCGGTTCTGTGGTGCCGGGCTCAGTGGTGCCGGGCTCTTCTGTTTCACCGGGGGCCTCAGTACCGTCAGTTGTGTCGGGGGCATCCGTAGATGCAGGCCCACTGGGTGCTGCGGTGGTCTCAGGGGTGTTGTCACAGGCGGCTGCTCCCAAGAGCAGTGCACCGGCGAGCAGGAATGATAGGACTTTCTTCATATACTCCTCCTTGTTTTGGACTGTTTCCCCGAGACGTGGCCCTCCGGGAAATTCTCCTCGATCTCCTACCACGGGAGATGGTTTTTAGGGTTTTATTCTTTGATCGCACCCAGGGTTACGCCGGCAATAAAGTACTTTTGTAGCCAGGGATAGATCAGAAGGATCGGGATCGTAGCAATCATAATGCTGGCGGCTTTGAGCGTGTCGGAGAGTCCCGGCGTGCTGAAGCCTTCCTGCGTCGCCACTTCAATGGACGTAATGGAGTTCAACAGGTTATAGAGCAAAAGCTGGATCGGATACCATTTTCTCTCATTCATGAACATCAGCGCATCGGAGAAGCCATTCCAGCGGCCCACGGCATAGAAGAGCGTGAGCGTCGCCAGTACAGGTTTAGACAGCGGTATGTAAATGCTCGTCAGAATTCGGCCAAAGCCGGCGCCGTCGATCTCCGCAGATTCTCTGAGGCTATCGGGAATCCCATAGAAGAAACTGCGCATAATAATCACATTAAAGACAGAGAGCGCGCCGGGCAGGATCAGGACCAAGGGATTACCGATCAGGTTCAGGTCATTCATCAGAAGATAATTGGGAATTGTCCCGGCGTTGAAATACATGGTGACAATAATGAATGTATTGATCAGCTTGCGTCCCTTGAGTTCCTTGAAGATCAATGGATACGCAGTCAGGATGGTCATCAGCAGTGCGACAGCGGTATAAATAATGGTCAGTAAAGCCGTCCACCAGAGCGAACGAATATAGTCCGGATCTTTAAACACCGTGCTGTAGGCACTGAAATTGAGTTCAACCGGTAGCAGGACCACCTGACCCTTGATCAGCGCATCGCCGGAACTCAGTGAGCGGGCGAATACGTGGAGCATCGGCAGCAGACAGATCAGAATGAGGACGACACAGAAAACATAGATCAGTCCATCCGAGAAACGTTCTTTCTTAGAAATTACTCTTGCCATAAGTCTACCCCCTTACCAGATTCCGCGTTCGCCGAAGCGTTTTGCCAGGATATTGGCAATGCTCAGGAACAAGACATTCACGACCGACTGGAACAGTCCGACTGCGGTGCTGAGCGATATCTGTAAGCCGCGAATACCGTTCGTATAGACGAAGGTAGAGATAACGTTCGCCACATTCTTAACCAGATTATTGGCCAAAGCAAAAGGACGGTCGAACTCAATACCCAACATGCGACCCAAACTCAGAATCAGGAGCACCATAATGGTAGGTCTCAAGCCCGGCAAGGTGATATGCCAGATCTTCTTGAAACGTCCGGCACCGTCCACTTCTGCTGCCTCGTAGAGCTCGGGATTGATCCCGGTAATCGCTGCGAGATAAATAATGGTATTCCAACCCACGCTCTGCCAAACGCCCAACATCACATAGGTGATCACCCAGTTGTTCGGCTTGTCGAGGAAACGGATCGGCTCGAAGTTCAGAGCTCGCAAAGCCTGTGTCACCAGTCCGTTGGACGGCGCGAAGACCTGTAAGGCCAAACCGGAAATGATAATCCAGGACAGGAAGTGCGGCATATAAGCAACTGTCTGAGTGAACTTTTTCATGGACTTGTTCTTCACTTCATTCAGTATGATCGCCAGAATGATCGGAGCCGGGAAGCCGGCGAGGAGATCCAGACCGTTCAGCATCAGCGTATTACGCACCGCGAAACGGAAATCGCGGTTCTTGAACGCCTGAATGAAATACTTCATGCCGTTATTATCCGCCCAAGGCATCTGCCAGGGCGACATGCCGATTTTATAGTCCTTGAACGCAATCTGCACGTAGGTGAACGGCACGTACTTAAAAACAAAGAAATAAATCAACGGCACTGCCAGCATGGCGTAGAGCACCCAGTAGCGCCTGAAATAATTCTTATTGTGAATGTTTTTAGCATCGCGCATTTGTGTTTTATCTCCTGCTTGAGCCATGGTCGCACCCCCTTTTGGCCAAATTATAAAGCAGTGGGATCAGCCACTGCTCTCTACAATTTGCTCTAAGGATCCTAAATATTGTTCTAGTCTCTTGTGAATTGGAACGCAGAAAAGTCGAAATGTGAACCTGGCAAGAAGATGAATCGTACAGTCTTCACACCATGTAGAGCTTGAATCTTGAATGTACAGGCCCTCGTTTCCTCACTCTGAGGGAACTCGAGAATTTCTCTAAGCACCTGCCCGTCACCCTCGATCACGAGCTGCAG
>CAZJTS010000010.1:20661-21545 GCA_964548975.1 uncultured Fastidiosipila sp. | reverse complement strand
ATGCAGTTTGACCGCGGTTATATCTCATCTTATATGGCGACCGATATGTAAAAGATGGAAGCGGATCTCGAAGACCCCTACATCCTGATCACGGATAAGAAGATCAGCAATGTCCAGGAGATCCTGCCCATTCTTGAGCAGGTCGTTAAGACCGGTAAGAAGCTGCTCATCATCGCAGAAGATATGGAAGGTGAAGCGCTTTCGACCGTTATCCTCAATAAGCTGCGCGGCACATTCACCTGTGTAGCCGTCAAAGCCCCCGGCTTCGGCGATCGCCGTAAAGAAATGCTGCAGGATATCGCAGTATTGACCGGCGGTCAGGTGATCACCGAAGAGCTCGGCCTCGACCTCAAGGATATGACCATGGAACAGCTCGGTCGTGCCCGCCAGGTGAAGGTGGCCAAAGAACACACCATCATCGTTGACGGTGCCGGTGAGAAATCCGCACTGGATTCCCGTACTGCCCAGATCCGCAATCAGATCAACAATACTGAGTCTGACTTTGACCGTGAGAAACTGCAGGAGCGCTTGGCTAAGCTGGCCGGCGGTGTTGCGGTCATCAAGGTAGGTGCGGCTACCGAAACCGAGATGAA
The DNA here is from genome assembly GCA_964548975.1 of uncultured Fastidiosipila sp. Lineage (GTDB taxonomy): Bacteria > Bacillota > Clostridia > Saccharofermentanales > Fastidiosipilaceae > JAAYZH01. The sequence continues at coordinate 20,952 of CAZJTS010000010.1, read as the reverse complement.
AGAGCGTAAGCACAGAATCGAAGATGCGCTGGCTGCGACTCGCGCCGGTGTTGAAGAAGGTATGGTCCCCGGTGGTGGAACAACCTACATCAACGTCATTCCCGCGGTCTCCGCTTTGCTCGACAGCACCCAGGGCGATGTCCTGACCGGTGTCAGAATCGTCATCCGTGCGCTCGAAGAGCCGCTGCGCCAGATCGTGCTCAACGCCGGTCTCGACGGTTCAGTTATCTGCGAAGGCATCAAGAAGCAAGAGAATGGCATCGGTTACGATGTGCTCACGGAAGAGTATGT
>CAZJTS010000010.1:0-20651 GCA_964548975.1 uncultured Fastidiosipila sp. | reverse complement strand
AAAGAACGGTATCGTTGATCCGGCCAAAGTCACACGCTCGGCGCTGCAGAATGCCGCTTCGATCACCTCTACCTTGCTGACTACGGAAGCTTGCGTCGTGGATATTCCCGAACCCGAGCCCGCCATGCCGGCACAACCGGGAATGTATTAATTTCCCATCAGAATAAACTGTTTCAGGCAGTCGACCCGACTCACGGGCCGACTGCCTTTTGGCATAAACAGAAGTGGTCTAGGGTAAAGAATTTCTGCCCCTCCTCCTTAAGGGAGGCAAAATAGGGTAGAATAGACAGGTATTTTCGATTGCGTTTGGAGGAACTTATGTACGTACAGAATCAACAGGATGTGTTTATAGAAACGATTGTTAAACGAAGGAAGACTTCTAAAGATAAATTAGCCATCCTGGGTTTTGTTGTTTTATTTATCGTGCTCATCATGGTCGCTTTTTATTTTATTGAGTATCTTTTTGCTTTCCTGGTACTCATCCTGATCGGTGGCGCCTATGGACTTTATTTCGCGATCACGACCTTCGATAAGGAGTTCGAATACATCTGCACCAACGGTCACCTGGACATTGATCAGATCACGCACAAGCGTAAGCGCAAGCGTCTCATGAGTATTCCGGCCAAAGAAATGGAAGTCCTGGCACCCCTGGATTCTGAGGACTATAAGCAATACTCGCGTAACCAGAATCTCAAAACATTGAATCTAACCACGAATACCGGTCCGGAGAATGTCTGGTTTTTTGTCGGCCATTATAAGGGCACAAACTACCTGGTCACCTTTGAACCGAACGACCGCATTCTGAAGGACTTAAAACGCCACAATCCGTCCAAAGTAAAATATAATCTGGCCACCGGACGCGCCTAATTCACGTAGGAGTCACACATGATAGAAATACAGAACCTGGTGAAATATTATGGCGAGACAAAAGCCGTCGATAATGTTTCATTCACCGTAGAAGAAGGTGAAGTACTCGGTTTCCTAGGGCCCAACGGCGCAGGGAAGAGCACCACCATGAACATCATGACCGGATTCATCTCCGCAACCTCGGGGACCGTCAAGATCAACGGTTATGACATCCTGGAAGAGCCTGAGAAGGCCCGCGCCTGCATCGGCTACCTGCCGGAGCAGCCGCCCTTATACCGCGATATGACCGTCTTGGAGTATCTGAAATTCGTCAGCGATCTCAAAGCCGTACCCCGCAAACGTCAGACCGCACAGATTGCCGGCATTATGGCACTTGTCAAAATCACTGATGTCAGAAAAAGACTGATCAAGAACCTGTCCAAAGGTTACCGGCAACGTGTCGGCATCGCTCAGGCGCTGATCGGCGAACCTCAGATTCTCGTGCTCGATGAGCCGACCGTCGGTCTGGATCCCAAACAAATCAAAGAAATCCGTCAGATGATCCGCTCCCTGGGTAAAAAGCACACGGTCATTCTCTCGTCGCATATCCTTTCCGAAGTAGCCGCCAGCTGTGATCGGGTGGTCATTATCAATAATGGCCAGATCGTCGCCTCCGGCTCCAGCGACAGTCTAGGAGATGCCATTGAAGGTGTCTCCCGAGTCGAGGTCATTGTCCAGACTGATAAGGAACGCGCCGCTCAGGTCCTGCAGAATGTTAACGGTGTCAACAAAGTCACGTTCTTGAGACAGGAGCCCGGTGCCCTGGTGTACGAATACGAAACTGCGGAGGGCTTAGATGTGAGATCTGAGGTCTTCCGAACTTTTGCGAAAGAAAACATGCCCCTGATCGGCATAAGATCACTCAATCCTACGCTTGAGGATGTCTTCCTCAAAGTAACAAGCAGCTCCTATCAGCTGAGTGGAAAAGGAGAGTAGTTCTTATGATGCAAATCTATGCGATCGCCCGGCGCGAATATAACAGCTATTTCAAGTCCCCGATGGGCTGGGTCTTACTGGCTATTTATGTCTTCATTTCAGGCCTCTACTTCTCTTCGATGCTGATGAGCAATTACTCGGATGCCGCAGGCGTCCTGCAGTTCATGCGCAGCCTGTTTTTTGTCCTGATCCCCCTGATCACGATGCGCTCTATTTCTGAAGAGAAAAAGAATGGTACGGAAGTACTGCTTGCCACTTCTCCCGCCGGCACCTGGCAGATAGTCTTAGGGAAATATATTGGTTCGGTGGCGCTCTTCCTGACAATCTCCGCCGTGAATGTTCTGTTTATCATCATTACCTTAGCTCTGGGCGGTCAGATTGATATCCGTTATTGGGGTACTCTGATTGCGTATCTCCTAACGGCATTCACGTATTTGGCGATCGGTATATTCGCCTCGGCGCTCACTGAGAACCAGATCATTTCAGCAATTCTCTCGTTCGTCATTTTCATGTCGTTTGAGATCCTGGGCGCCACCAGTTCGATGGTCGGCTCCCTGATCGGTTCGATCATTAATCAGGTAGATTTCCTGGACAAAATCCCGGCAGCGACAGAAGCCGCCATCAGCAGTGGGATTACCGGAGGGCTTAACTGGCTGAATCCGGCGAACCGTTTGGCCTCATTCTATCAGGGGACGTTTGATATCCTCACAGTCATTTACTTTTTCAGCATGATCCTGATCTTCCTTTATCTGACCATTCAGATAATCGAAAGAAGACGCTGGGGCAGCTAGGTAGGAATAATGGATATGGATAAAGATAAATTAACTGAACAGACTGAAAATAACGCACAGGAACCTGTCGTTGAAAAGCGTACACGAGATAAACGCTATCGTAACCTGAAGCGTACGACCGTCCTGTCCGTGCTGGTTCTAATTGCCTTGGTCGTAACGATCAATATCATCTTGCACGCAGTGGTGGGGACAAGCTGGCAGTTCGACTGGACCGCCAACAAGGCCCAGTCCATCGGGGCGGTCACGGAGCAGTTGCTCTCCGAAAATGACACGGACGTCAAGATTACTGTACTGGCCGAGCGTGACAGCTTCGAGCGAAGCTCTACAGGTGCGGATCTCTCTTTCGTGCCGAAGCTCCTCGATGAATACGTTGCGAAGAGCAATGACAAAGTCAACGTGGATTACGTCAACCCTGTAGCCAACCCGGCTGTACTGGAGACCTTGGATCCGGACAAAGTCCACGGCATCACACAGAATCAGATCGTTGTAAGTACGGCGGATTATCAGAAGCTCAAGGTCCTGACCTTCCAGAACCTGCTACAAATCCAGGAATACTATGTCACCGGCTATGTCGCAGAAGAAGTTATCTCCGGGGCTATCAATTTCGTCACCGCGGATTACACACCCGTAGTCTACTGGACAACCGGCCACGGTGAGCAGGGTCAAAGCACCTCGGATAATTTCTCAATTCTCCGGATGCTCCTGGAACAGAATAACTATCTGGTCAAAGAGTTTAATTCCCTGACAGCTGAGAGTGTGCCCGATGATGCTGAGCTCCTGCTGATGGTCGCTCCGACCTCGGATATTACCCCTGCTGAGTCAGACATGTATCTGGAATTCTTGAAGACCGGCGGAAGCTTGTTCGTCATGACCGGCTTCCAGACCACGGAAATGACGAATCTCAATACATTGTTGCGTGAGTTTAACCTCAGAATCAGCTCAGACCGCGTCATAGAGAATGAGGCGGATCGCGTGATCTTTGATGACCCCACATCCTATATAGCCAACATTAAACCCGGCGCTTTGTATCAATCAGAGCAAGCGGAGAATATCGCCATTGTTCTGCAAAGTCGCTGGATTACCACTGCCGACAATCAGCAGCAGTGGATCAAGACCGAGCCCGTACTGGAGACCGGCGCACAGGCGACGAGGCAGCTCAAGGGGGACAGTGAATCTGTCTCAGAGGCCGCTGTCCAGACCGTCGGCATGTACGCTGAACACTCCGGCTGGATGGATGGAAGTTCTGTTACGACTCCGGCCAAAGTCGCCGTTTTCGGCACTGACATGTCATTTAGCGATAACATCCTCATGAATTTCCAATCGGCAGGGAACTCTGGACTGGTCTACCGAGCCCTCTACCATATGAGCAATATGGAAGCATTGGTCCAGCAACCACTGCTGATTCAACCGAAGCCGGTAGTAAGCTATGCGATACTCCCCCAAAATCAGGGCAGTATCCAGTTAACCTCAGTAATTCTCATGGGCGTCTTGCCTATCGGTCTTCTGGTCGTGGCACTGATCGTCTATCGTCGCAGAAAAAGGCTCTAAGTTCTTAAGGAAGATAAAGGCAGATGAAGAAGACACGTTCGCTCATAATCATGGTCATCCTCCTGGTCTGTTTGATCGGAGGATTTGCGCTGTGGCAATTACTGCCGAATCTGGGGAATAAACCCACCGAAAGCACGACGACGATCAGCCCGCCGCGTGAGGATTTGTTAAGCATAGAGGCTGAAAATGTCGAACTCATCCGACTAACCAATGAATCCGGCTCATTGGAACTGGTGCCCGTCTGGCAGACACCCGTCACACCCACCCCGGAAGCGACGAGCACCGAACCTTCCGGTAGCACGGAGCCATCGGTTTCTGAAGCCGCACCTGAGCCCCGCCTGACGTGGGAAGTAAACGACACGGAGATGGAAGTATCTCCTGAACTTGTGTCGCAACTTGTCAATCGCCTGATCAGCCTACGCGTGAGTGAGGATCTGGGGGTCAAAACGGATGAGGAATTAGCTGAATTCGGCCTGGATCAAGGCCTGGCTACCGCGGAATATGAGCTTAAAGACGGCGAGACCATTGCCATTGTTCTGGGTAACAAAGTCGAGGCTGCGACGTCAGATCAGTACTACGCACTGAACCGTAACACAGGGCGTGTCGCAGTGCTGGGTACCTCTGCCGATGCACTCTTACAGAATATTTACTCGCTGCTCGATCGTGTTGTGATTACATGGGACATCGAAGCCATTGATAGTTTCGTGCTGCAACGTCAGACAGAAGATTATGAAATCAAGGCCAAACGCAACCCCGACCTAGGTGATGAACCGCCCGCGCCGGGCACCTCCCAATGGCTGATGGAAACACCTGTCGCCTGGAACGCCAGAGATAATTACATCACAAATCTCTTAACCGAGATCCTGGGTGTTCAGGCAGAGGAATTCCATCCCTGGACAGATGAAACAGAAAGAGACTATGGCTTCGCCGAGCCGCGCTATAAGATCACTTTGAGCAGCGAGGCTACAGATCTCACACTCCTGATTTCAGATTCTGTGGCAGGGGATAGAGCCTATGGTCAAATTGAAGGCAAGGAGTATTTCTTCTCATTTAACCGCTCCGTTCTGACACAGACAGGCATGTCTGCACTGGATCTCTATGATCCTTTCGCCGGACTCGTGAATATCATGGATGTCAGAGAAGTGCTCTATACCCAAGAGGACGAAAACTACAGATCACGGGTTTTCCATCCAACCCCGGAAGAGAAAGCTGACGCCAAGGAGAACGGACAGCCGGAACCGGAAGTCGTTTATACCTTGAACGGCCAGGATGCGGATGTCACGAATGACAGCGGTGATCATCTGTTTACACGTTATTATCAGACCTTGATCGGTGTGACGATTGACGGTTTCGACCCTGAACAGAACCCATCATTAGATGAACCCGCCTATGAAATCACTTACCGAATGCGAAATAATGAGCCGAACCTTGAGCTGGCCTTCGTGGAAAGAGATGCCAATACGCTCTTCCTGTTCAAGAATGGTGAGTACACCGGCCTCTATGTGAGAAAGGCCAACTTTGCCAGCCGGGGTAATGTCGATGAGCCGGGCGTGTCGCTGGCCTTGGAGCTCTTAGAGGCTGAAATCTCAGGTGAACCTGAAACTGAAACGACAACAGAAGCAGAGCCCAGTGAATCCACCGCTACGACGAGCGGCTAAGAAAGCGAAGTCCACCATGACAGAATCCCCGTCCCCATCCACGAAAAAAGTTGAAAACCGAGGCTTCGCGGTACTTCTCCTGCTCGTGTTTATGCTCATCCTTGGCTTGCTCTTTATTCTGGCAACCTTGCCGATGTCAGCACTGCTCTCGGCAGATGATGCCGAGCAGGAAGTCCTTTCACTCAATACTGAAGAAAGCTTTCCTTTGGCAGAAGGTGAAGCTGAACTGATGTACCCCTTCAATACAGATCACCTGATTAAAGTCACTAATGAATTGGTCAGCTACGTATCTTTTCGGGGACAGGTAGAAAAAGCGGTTACAATCAATTGCCCGACGCCGCTTGTTTCCATCAATGAGGCTTTTATTCTCGTAGCGGATCTCGGCGGTTATAACTTCTATCTGCTCGATCAGAACGGTCTGGTACTTCAGGGCAAGACTTCAGCACCTATCCAGGCGGCGAGTGTATCACCACATGGCAAGACGGCTTTCGTGATGGATGAAATGCATACGAAAGGGGTCCTCAGAGTTCTCGATGAAAGAGGCAAGCATATTCTGGACTGGCGTGTCAGAGACCGTTTGAAGTCCGGCTATATTATTGCTATGGACTTTACAGCGGACAGTCAGATGATCGATGTCAGTCTGCTCAATACCGACGGCGCTTCCGTGAAGCCCTATCTGACCCGAGTGGATCTGGAGCGCCAGGCTTTGGCCACTACAGTCCTCCAGGACGGCACGAACGCATTCCCTCTGCTTTATCATAGCGGGGAGGAGACGATCGCCGTCAGCTCGGAACGTGTGGTAAAAAATCAAGATGCGCAGGCCGAGCTCTGGCTATCATTCCAGAATATTCAGGAAGTAGCCGCAGATGAGTCAGGCCTTGCCTTACTGGCCAGTCCTCAGGCAGGTGAGGTGCCGTCTCTCTATTATTTCTCCTATGATGATATCGGTAACAGTAATCGGGGAGACGCCAATACGGGTACGGTGCTGGGTGCTGAACCCTACAATCTGACCAGTGGTTTCGGCCGTATTTCAGTAGCGGTGGAAGACAGTGTGTATATCCTGAAGCAAAATAACATTAATGAGGCGAATCACTACACCTGCGGTGCGCCGATTGTGCGACAGAAATTTCTCTCGGAAACACATTTACTGATTATCTGTCGGAACCGGGTACAAATTATTAGGGTTTAAACATGGAGATTGAATATAAGTTTTACATTCCGTCGGATAAGACGGTTCAACAGATCACTCAAGCGGAATTCTGGGGACGCTACGAGCACAGTACCTGGGAAACCGAGCGCATGCAGGCGATCTACTATCTGGATCCGCAAGGCATTCTCGCCGGTCGCGGCATCTCACTGCGGGTGCGTACTGAGGGCGCTAGGCCGGTGCTGACGGTGAAAGCACCAGGCTCAAAAGAAGGTACCTATTCCGTCAGGCAGGAGTGGAATGTGCCCTGGCTCGATGATGCCCTGACGATCTCAGCAGTCCTCGATGAGCTACCTGACCTCTCTGGTGAGGTCAAAGAAGCTCTGGAACTAGTCAGGGATGAGGACTTGGACAGCAGTCTTCGCACGGACGTGTTTCGTACACAAAGTCATTTCAGTTTCACCGAAACGACTGCTCTTGTTTCTATGGATGAAGGCTGGCTCTATGCGGGCTCTCAAAGTGAGCCGTGTTTCGAGCTGGAAATTGAATTCATTTCCGGTGACACACAAGTTCTGGAAAATTTCGCTCTAAAAGTACAAGAAGAGTTTTCGCTCCAAGGCAATACAAGCAACAAGCTCAAACGACTAATCGCTTTACGCCAGAAAGTGGATTAAACATGGAAACTTACGACTGTGTGATCGTAGGTGGAGGCGCCTCTGGTATCCTTTGCGCTATCGAGCTAATTAAGCGCTTAGCGGGTAAACGGATCCTCCTCCTGGAACGACTCGGTCAGTTAGGCCAGAAGATCAGGGCTACCGGTAACGGCCGCTGTAATCTGTCGGCGGCAACGATCGGTCCTGAGAACTATCACAGTTCAGCGCCAGAGAGAATGAAGGAACTCCTGGCGCGCTATTCCGCTTCAGATATCCACAACTATTTTGAGGAATTGGGTCTGCCATTGCGCCAATTGGACGATGGTATTTACCCCCGAAGTCTGCGTGCGGAATCGGTCTTGGCGGTCTTTGATGCGCATTTGAAGCAAGTAGAAATAAAGACTGAACATATACTGGAGGACTTCTCTACATCAGGGTCTACGTATCAGCTAACTGTACGCGATCTTGCGAGTAACGAATCCACAGCGATACTCACCAAGTATCTCGTCCTGGCAGGTGGTGGCGTTGCCCAGCCTGCTCTGGGGTCTGACGGCAGTGTTCTGAAGATTCTGGAAGGTAAAGACTTGACGATTGTGCCGCCTGCGCCCGCTCTGGCCGCAGTTAAGGTTCGTAAGTACCCGAAACAGTTATCAGGTGTGCGCCTGCGCTGTGCGCTGAATATTTGTACAGTAGATGGCACGTCTCTAGGTACAGAAGCCGGAGAAATCCTCTTCACGAAACAAGGCTTGTCTGGTATACCGGTTTATCAGCTGAGTGCGGCCTGTTATCAGGCACTGTTTGGAGGTAGAAACGAACGGCAACAGTACTATCGCTTTCAGGGGCCATTATCCACGGTAGCTTCGGAAACTCTGGGAGCTCAAAGTCAGACGGACTGGGAAGCAAACCTTATTGCTAGGGCCAAAGCCGGGCTCACCCTCGCAGAACGGATGTTTGCGACCCACACGAAAGTCTGGGCCATGCTTGATTTCTTGCCCTGGCTGTCTGAAGGAGAAGAAGAATCACTCTGGCAAAAACTGAGTATGGCGCTGAATGGCGATCTTCTGACAATGCTCGAAGCGCTCTTTCCCGCTGCCTTAGCCAAGTACCTGGCGAAGCACAGTGCTTTCCACGTCAGGCAACTCAGAGCCTGGCCTTTTCCCATCGAGAATGTTCTGAGTTTCGAAAGTGCGCAAGTCATGGCCGGTGGCGTCAGTCTCGAGGAGTTGAAATCCGGCACACTTGAGCTCCAGAGTTTTCCTAGAGTGTACCTCACCGGTGAGCTCCTCGATGTACACGGGGATTCGGGCGGCTATAATTTGCATTGGGCATGGTTGACGGCACTTAGAGCAGCAGATGAGATCGTGCGATCTATAAAGGGGGAATGACATGGATTTTGGCCCGGAAAAAGAACGGTATCGTTTGTGGCAAAATACTTGGAGCCTACTGCTGAGACAAAGTTTCTCAGAGGAAGGCATTCTCAAGACTGATACAAACCGACAACTTGAGGAGCAACTGTCCGGCCACTCACAAAGTGCCTATGTGCACCTTTGTGCGAATCCCCGTGATGCCTTGAGTATACTTCTCGCTGCCTGGGAAGTGGATGAGAATGATGCGGTATTCCTGCCTTGTCTCGGCTCCGCGGATCTGCTGCGGCCTATCCTGCAGTCCGGAGCTGAAGTGGTCTTCTGTGATATCCATCCGCGCACCTTTACCATGGATGTGATTTCTTTACAAAAAGAAATCCGGAACGTGATGTCACTCGCTCAGAAGCGTGCCAGAGTGGTGATTACCTTCGACGCGTTCGGCCTGCCCGCAGACTATCCTGCCCTGGAAAAAATCTGTGAGCGATATGGGCTCTACCTGATCGATTTTGCCACGCATGGCCTGGGCGGAAGTCTTAGACGCCAAGGCGTGCCTTCTTTCGGCTCTGCCGGCATATGTTCTTTTTCTCCCGGGAATACCGTAGCGGCCTTCTCGGACGGAGCGGCCATTTACCTGGATAATGAAGCGCTCTCTACGAATGTCCGCCGCTGGCTGGGCAATGGCTATGATCCGCAGACTGGCCGCTGGGAAGTGCCGGGTTTAAATTCACATTTACATCCTTTCGAAAGTGCCGCATTGCTAAGGAAGTTTGCTGCCTTTAATGAGACGGAAGCTATTCGGAGAGCTGAGCTGGCCGCGTTCTATTCTGCTCAGCTCCAAGACCGGATCGATCCGCCCTTTGTCCCGGCAGGCTTTACTTCCGGTTGGCAGGCTTACTGTGTACTCGTACCACACGCCGCCGATCTGAAGGCTCTACAGGCGAATTTAGCTGACGACGGCATCGAAACCAAAGTTCCCGACTGGACCTTCTTACCGGATATCTATAGGGACTGGACCGGAACAGCCTCTGACACAGAATTCACGCAGGTGAAGCAAGTTCATGAGCGGATGCTCTTATTGCCCTTCCATCCTTTTATGACATTGAAGGAAGCCAAAGAAGTCTGCTACACTCTCTTAAAGTACTGGCCCGACACAGAAAGGTAGAACTATGACCAAAACAGCTTGGCTGGATCTCGAGCAGGCAGAAGCAATCGCTCAAGAGATCCCAACGCCCTTTCATATTTATAACGAGACCCTGATCCGGCAACGGATGAAGAACCTCAAAGCCGCCTTTGCCTGGAATCCGGGCTTCAAGGAATTCTTTGCGGTCAAAGCCACACCCAATCCCACACTGCTGAAAATCCTGAAGCAAGAAGGGGCAGGTGTCGACTGCTCATCTTATACAGAATTGTTGATGGCGGATAAGTGCGGCCTTAAGGCAGAAGAAATTATGTTTTCGTCCAATGCGACCCCGCAGGAAGACTTCCGGAAAGCCACTGAGCTTAAGGCCATAATCAACTTTGATGATCTATCGCACATACCCTTTTATCTGGAGCATGTTGCGGACCGCCTGCCGGAGCTCGTGTCTTTTCGCTACAATCCGGGCGGCGTGTTCAAGGTCAGCAACGGTATCATGGACAATCCCGGTGAAGCGAAGTACGGCATGACGCCGGAACAGATTGTCGAAGCCTGTCATCTGGCCAAAGCCAACGGCGCGAAAGCCATCGGGCTGCATGCTTTCCTGGTCAGTAACGCGAGCGGCAATGCTTATTATCCCGAGCTTGCGGCAACGCTTTTCCGTCTGGCCAAAGATCTGCATGAGCAGACCGGAATAACGATTGCTTTCGTTAATCTCTCCGGCGGTATCGGCATCCCCTATAAACCGGATGATGAAGAAGTGGATATTCAGGCGGTCGGCGAAGGCGTGAAGACAGCTTACGAGGATATCCTCGTTCCGGCAGGACTCGGAGACGTTGCGATCTACACGGAACTGGGGCGCTACTTGCTGGCACCATCCGGAGCACTGATCAGTCGGGCTTTGCATCACAAGGTGACCTATAAAAACTATCTGGGTCTAGATGCCTGTGCGGTCAATCTTCTGAGGCCGGCTATGTACGGCGCCTATCACCACATCACTGTCCTGGGTAAGGAAGATCAGGTCAAAGACACGGTTTACGATGTGACGGGCGGTTTATGTGAGAACAATGATAAATTCGCCATCGGACGCGAATTGCCTGAAGTGGCGATCGGGGACTATCTGTACATTCATGATACCGGCGCTCACGGGCATGCGATGGGTTACAATTACAACGGTAAATTGCGCTCCGCTGAAGTGCTGCTGAAAGCAGACGGCAGCTGGCAGCTGATCCGGCGGGCGGAAACCGCAGCAGATTATTTCGCTACACTCGAAGGCTTTTGGCCCGAGGTAAATGAGGAGAATGTATGAAAATGATGAAGCAGACTTTGGCCGTATTATGTGTACTGGTCCTGACGCTGGCCGGCTGTAAGCAGACACCCGCCGGCAATTATGAGGCCAGCAGTGAAGTGACCAACTATGTCAAACTTGAGATCAAGGACAGCGGCGATATTATTCTGGAACTCAAGCCTGAGGTGGCACCGTTGACAGTCAAGAACTTTCAGGACCTGGTCGCTAAGGGCTTCTATGATGGCTTGATTTTTCACCGGATTGTGCCGGGTTTCGTCCTGCAGGGCGGCGATCCGCAAGGCAATGGCATGGGCGGTCCAGGGTATACGATCAAGGGGGAATTTTCTGCTAACGGTGTCGATAATCCGCTCTTGCATACCAAAGGCGTGCTCTCCATGGCCCGTTCACAGGATTATGATAGCGCCGGGTCTCAGTTTTTTATCATGTTGGAGGATGCCCCCCATCTGGACAACGCCTATGCTGCATTCGGCGAAGTGATCGAGGGGATGGAGGTCGCAGAGAAGATAGAGGATGACTATGTGGCAAACAAGCTCACAGAATATCCTTCCATCACGAAAGCCAGCTTTGTCAAGCCGAAGTAAGGAGGGACTATGAGCCTGGAGAACAAGCATTGCGTGCCCTGTAGTGTCGGGGCGAAACCACTGGATGAAGCGCATGTCACTGAACTGCTGCAGGAAGTCGACGGCTGGGAAGCCGTGGATAATAAGCGGATTGAGAAGACATTTTCATTCCCCGACTTCAAGACCGCCTGGGACTTCGGCGGCGAGATTGCTGAATTAGCGGAAGAGGAGCAACATCATCCGGAGCTGCGGATCAGCTGGGGAAAAGTCATCGTACGTTTACAGACCCTGAAGATCAAAGGGCTGCATGAGAATGATTTTATTCTCGCCGGTAAGATCGATCAATTAGCTCGGGAGAACAGTTAATCTGCCAGCTTGCTGTCCAGGATTTCAGCTTCTTCGCTCAGCTCATAGAATGAGCCATAGAGCGATTCCAAACTAGCTTCCAGATCCGCATAGTTTCTGTAGAGTTCCGGATCTGTACCGCTTAGAGAAGCACTTAATTCTTCCAATTGGGCCTCTGTTTCAGTAATGCGGTTTTCCAGTTCTGTGATCGATTTTCTGAGCCTTGAGCGGTCTTTGCGCAGCTTGACCAGATTGGTTGTGGACGTATCTGCCGGCAGGCGTTTAGCTTCAGCCGGGGATGGTTCCGATGCATTCTGTGCGATGTGCGCGAAATGTCGATAGGAGCGATAGCTCTCATACGCGTTGACCTGACCGTCGATGAAGCCGTGTACCGTGAAGCCGCATTTTTCGATGAAATAGCGATCGTGACTTACGGCAAGGACGGCGCCATTGAAGTCATTGATAGCGTCCTCCAGGACTTCTCGTGAATGGATATCCAGGTGATTGGTCGGCTCATCGAGGAAGAGAATATCAGGCTCCTCTTCAAGTAAACAGCAAAGATAGAGCCGGGAGCGTTCGCCGCCGGAGAGGACTGAAATCTCCTTATAGACATCATTTTCCCGGAAACCATAGCGTGCCAGTAGACTCCGCGCCTCACCTTCCAGCAGATCAGTTCTGGTCTGGAGTTCGGCCAAGAGGGTACGGCTTTCATCTTCGAAACGGGCGTACTGGCCCAGATGGCCGAATCGAATATCTGAAGCTAGGGACAACTCACCGCTGAAGTTCTGTATCGTGCCCATGATCATGGCTAAAAGCGTGGACTTCCCACAGCCGTTAGGACCTGCGAGCACTTTTTTCTCACGCGCTTTGAGCTCCAGCGACACGGATTCGAAGAGATGGTGGATACCGTCCCAACTGAGGGCAGCATCTTCAATGCGCAGGAGCACCCGATTCGGATCTCGCTTGTCCTGGCGGGGAATAAAGCGGAAGTTCATACGCCGTTCGGCTTTGGGAAGGGCCTGACGGACCTGCTCGATCTGGTCATCCAACTTCTGTACGACTTTCTCGCGTGCGTGATAGGACGCCATTTTGCGGTGCGAGAGCATCGTCTGAGTAACTTCCGCCTGGCGATCACGTTCCTGTTCCAAGCGATCCAGGGTGAGCTTTGTGTAGGCCGTGTTGCGCTGCTTTTGTTCCTGAAAAGCGGTATAGCCGCCTTTGTAGAAGTAAAGCTTAGAAGCTTCGAGCTCCATGGTTCTGCTGGCGATGCGGTCGATGAAGTAACGATCGTGGGAGATAAAGAGTACCGTCCCTTTATAGGCCAAAAGGAAATTCTCCAACCATTCCAAGCCATCCAGGTCCAGATGGTTGGTCGGCTCATCCAGAAGCAGAAGATCCGAATCCTCCAGGAGACGCCTGGCCAGAAGCACACGCATCCTCTCACCACCGGAGAGTGAGGAAATGGGGCGATCCAAAACATCCCCTGAGATGCCCAGCGTTGCCAGTGCCTGGGCCAAACGAGGCAGGTAAGTGTAGCCGCCTTGGCGTTCGAATTTTTCTGTCGCTTTTTGATATTGCTTCAAAAGTTCCGCCGAATCTGCAGCACTAGCTGTGGTGAGTTCGGCGGTGAGGCGATCCAACTCCGCTTGCGCGCGCGTCAGGTGATCTGCGCTCAACACAGGCACCGAGAGATCAGTGAATTCTTCCATCTGCTGAGACAGGTAGGAGAACACAATGCCCTGAGCGATTCTTGCCTGACCGCTGTCCGCCTGCTCCTGCCCGGCCAGGATACGCAATAGCGTCGTCTTACCGCTGCCATTCTCACCGATCAAGGCAAGATGTTCGCCGGCTTCAACAGAGAAGGAGAGATCTTTCAGTATGGTCTGTGAAAAATAACTCTTGCTTAAATTGCTTACATTGATAACACTCATCTGTGTAAAGATACCTGTCAGAAATCATTCATGATATTTTCTCACATTCTATCACAGGCGCTATTGGCTTTCAGAAGGTGTTAAAGATGAAGAATTCGGGTCAAAAGCTGAGATCCGGATAATCAGGTGAGTGAAATCGGGTGGTATCCTAGAGGGCAATCGGAGGTAGATCTATGGGAATGACTATGACGCAGAAAATTCTGGCCGCACACGCAGGCTTGGAAAACGTACATGCCGGGGAGCTTATCGAAGCGAAAGTGGACCTGGTGATGGGCAATGATGTGACCGGGCCGCCGGCAATCAAAACTTTACTTTCAATGGGTGCGGAGCCGTTCGATCGCAGTAAGATCGCACTCGTCCCTTCGCACTTCGCCCCCAACAAAGATATCAAAGCAGCTGAGAATTCTCGCTATATGCGTGAATTCGCCAAAGAATATGATATCGAGCATTATTTCGAGCAAGGTGAAGAAGACTTCGGTATCGAGCACATGATCCTTCCGGAGAACGGTATGGTGTTTCCGGGCGACGTCGTGATCGGTGCGGATTCTCACACCTGTACCGACGGTGCGCTGGGGGCTTTTGCCACCGGGGTGGGCAGTACGGATCTGGGCTGTGCCATGGCCACAGGAGAGACCTGGTTTCGAGTGCCAGAAGCACTTGAATTCAAGCTGACCGGTGAGCTTAAGGCGCCAGTCAGTGGTAAGGATGTCATCCTGTACATTATTTCCCTGATCGGTGTGGACGGCGCGCTTTATCGGTCGATGGAATAAACGGGCGAAGGCGTGAAATCCCTGACAATGTCGGACCGTCTGACGAATGCGAACATGGCGATCGAGGCAGGCGGTAAGAACGCGATCTTCCCGGTGGATGATATCCTGCTGAATTATCTGGAAGAGCGTAATCCTGAACGTTTCGCGAAAGGCGATTATCAGGTCTATACGCCGGATCCCGATGCTGAATATGTCGCATCCTATGAGATTAATCTAAGTGAAGTGCCCCTGATGGTCGCTTTCCCCAGCCTACCGTCCAACGGTCGGGCGCTCGGCACCTTCGACCCTGTAACGATCGATCAGGTGGTGATCGGCTCCTGTACCAATGGCCGGATCGAGGACCTTCGCGTTGCTGCGGACTGTTTCAAGGGTCGTAGAGTAGCTGAAGGCGTGCGCTGCATGGTGATCCCCGGCTCTCAGAAAGTCTTCCGCCAAGCCCTTGAGGAAGGCCTGATGCATCACTTTATTTACGCGGGCTGTGTCGTCAGTGCCCCCACCTGCGGACCTTGTCTCGGCGGGCACATGGGTGTCCTGGCCGATAAGGAAATCTGTGTCAGCACAACGAATCGTAATTTCGTCGGACGTATGGGTCATCCCGGTGCGAAGGTTTATCTGGTCTCGCCGATCGTGGCTGCCAGCTCTGCCATCAAAGGCTATATCGCAGGACCCGATGAACTTCTGGAGGTGAAAGAAGCATGAAGACAAGAGGTAAAGTTTTTAAGTACGGTGCGAATGTCGACACCGATGTCATTATCCCCGCACGTTATCTGACCACCGCAGACCCGGATGAACTCGCCGCACATTGTATGGAAGATCTCGATCGCAGCTATGTCGAACGGGTGGAGCCGGGCGATGTGATCGTGGCCGGCGACAACTTCGGCTGTGGTTCCTCTCGTGAACATGCGCCGATTGCCATCAAGGCCAGCGGTGCCGGCTGTGTCATCGCACCTTCATTTGCCCGCATCTTCTACCGTAACTCCATCAACATGGGCCTGCCTATCCTGGAGAGTGCCGAAGCCGTTGCCGCCTTGAACGAGGGCGATCGGGTAGAGGTGGATTTTGACAGCGGTGAGATTCTGAACGTTGATAACGGCGAGGTCTATCAGGCTGAAGCATTCCCGCCTTTCGTAAGAAAGATTATTGAACAAGGCGGTCTGGTCGCCTACACAGAAAGCAAGAGGAATAATGAAAAGCTATGAGCTATGTCTGATCCCCGGTGACGGGATCGGGCCGGATATCGTGCGCTCGGCTTGTCGGGTTCTGGATCGGGTGGCTGAGACGTCAGGGTTTAGCCTTAATTACCGAGAAGTCCCCGCGGGCGGCGTCGCCTATGATCAGTTCGGTGATCCCCTGCCTGAAGAGAGTTTAGCAGTGGCCAAAGCCAGTGACGCGGTCCTCTTAGGCGCTGTAGGGGGCCCCGCCTGGGATCAACTGCCAACAGAACTCAGACCGGAAAAGGCGCTGTTGAAACTCCGCAAGGAGCTCGGGCTGTTCGCTAATCTCCGGCCGGCTAAGCTGTACCCGGCTTTGGCCGCTGCCAGTCCCTTACGAGCGGATATCAGTCAGAAGGGTATCGACCTCCTGATCGTACGTGAACTTACCGGCGGCATTTACTTCGGCGAGCAAGCGCGGAGCGGGCAGGGGGAGACGCGCGCTGCCTACGATACGGAATCCTACAATTATGAGGAGATCGAGCGGATCGTGCGGCTGGGTTTCGAACTTGCTTCCAAGAGGCGTCAACAACTGACCCTTGTGGACAAAGCCAATATCCTCACCACGTCACAGCTCTGGCGAGAAGTCGTCCGAGAGGTCGCGGAAGAATACGACTCGATTCAGCTTGACTATCTTTATGTCGATAACGCCGCGATGCAACTGGTGAAACGCCCCTTTGACTTCGATGTCATCGTGACGTCCAACATGTTCGGCGATATTTTGTCGGATGAGGCGGCACAGATTACCGGTTCGATCGGCCTGTTGCCCTCAGCATCACTCGGCGCTGCCGGCACTCCCGGCATGTATGAACCGATCCACGGATCCGCACCGGATATCGCCGGAAAGGATATTGCGAATCCACTGGCGACTATTCTTTCGGCAGCCATGTTGTTGCGCTGGTCACTAGGCGAAGAAGAGGCGGCTAGAGCAATTGAGGACGCCGTTAATCGCGTTTTAGAAGCCGGTCACCGAACGGCCGACCTGATGCCGGCAGATGATCAGGTAAAGCCCTTAGGCACCGAAAGAATTACAGATCTTGTCTTGGCTGGGCTATAATGCTGACCAGACACTAATTAAGGGGTATGGATATGACTAAAGAATTTTACAAACGTGATCCTGCATCGGCAGAACCTAGCCAGCAGCGGAGTGCTCAGATTAAATACGGCCCCTCACGGGCAGGGCACAGATCACTGTTATATGCGCTGGGGCTCACCGAGGACGAGATGGACCGGCCTTTCATTGCCGTGGCCAATTCCTATAATGACATCGTTGCCGGGCACAAGCATTTGCGCGAGATCGCCGAAGAAGTTAAAGCGGGGATCCGCCTGGCCGGTGGTGTGCCTTTCGAGTTTCCTGCGATCGCCGTCTGCGACGGTATTTCTATGAATCACAATGGGATGCGCTACTCTCTGGTTTCCCGAGACTACATCGCAGATTCCTGTGAGATCATGCTGAACGCGCATATGTTCGACGGGGTCGTATTTATTCCTAACTGTGACAAGGTCGTGCCGGGCATGTTGATGGCGGCGGCTCGTATGAATCTGCCTTCTGTCTTCGTCTCCGGAGGTCCGATGCTACCCGGCAGTACCCTGATGGGGGACATGGGGCTTAACGAAGTGTTCGAAGCGGTGGGGGCTCATCGGGTCGGTAAGATCAGCGATGAGGAGCTAAACGCGATCGAGATGGATGCCTGCCCGAGCTGCGGCAGCTGTTCCGGGATGTATACGGCGAATACGATGAACTGCCTGACCGAGGCGATGGGTCTGGGGCTTCCCGGGAACGGTACGATTCCTGCGGTCCTGTCCGATCGTCGGCGTTTGGCCAAAAAAGCCGGTATGAAAGCGGTCGAGATGGTGGAGAAACAGGTCAAAGCTCTCGATATCATGACCCCTACAGCCATCCGTAACGCAATGGCCATGGATATGGCGCTCGGCGGTTCTACGAACTCCGTTCTCCATATGCTCGCGATATCGCGCGAAGCCGGCTACGAACTGACCATCAGTGAGATCGGTGAGATTGCGAATAAGACGCCTCAGCTCGTCAAGCTGAATCCGGCCAGTAGAGACTACATCATTGACCTCCAGAAAGAAGGTGGGATCACCCGTGTCTTCAAAGCCCTGGCGGATGCAGGCCTCGTCGATGCGTCGGTGAAGTCGGTTGACGGCACAATGAAAGAACGCATCGAGTCACAAGGTGAACCCAGACTTACGAAAATCATGCATAGTACCGAAGATCCCGTGTCGAAAGATGGCGGTCTCGCGGTCCTCTACGGCAATCTTGCGCCCGACGGCTGCGTAGTTAAGAAGGGGGCTGTGCTCCCGGAAATGCTTCAGCATGAAGGACCCGCGCGTGTCTTTGATAGCGAAGAGGCGGCCAATGCGGCGATCCTGGGTGGTGAGATTGTGCCCGGAGACGTGGTGGTGGTCCGCTTCGAAGGACCTGCCGGCGGTCCCGGGATGCGTGAAATGTTGAGCCCGACCTCGGCTTTGGCCGGTATGGGACTTGATAACCGCGTAGCGTTGATTACCGACGGAAGATTCTCCGGTGCCAGTCGGGGTGCCGCAATCGGGCACCTGAGCCCGGAGGCTTACTCCGGCGGCTTGATTGCCAAAGTCCAGGAAGGCGATAGAATCAAGATCGATATTCCGGCCAGGAGTATAGAGCTCTTAGTGGCCGAACAGGAACTCGCTGAACGAGCAGCTGCGCTTGCCCCGGAGCGAGAAATCACCCGCATGCTCGAACGTTACCGTCGCACGGTCCGGTCAGCAGCGGAAGGCGCAGGGATGGCATAAGTTATGAATGGAGCAGAAACAGTCATTAAATTCCTCCAGGACAAAGGGGTTGATGTCGCTTTCGGCTACCCCGGCGGACCCGTCCTGGTTCTCTATGAAGCCATCTATAAGATGGAGTTCAATCACATCCTGGTGCGCCACGAACAGGGCGCTGCACACGCGGCTGAAGGTTATGCGAAAGTAACCGGCAAGCCCGGGGTCATCATTGCGACCTCCGGACCGGGGGCGACGAACCTGGTCACCGGCCTGGCGGATGCGATGCTCGATTCCGTGCCGCTCTTTGCGATTACCGGGGCGGTAGCACGGAAGGATACCGGGCGGGATGCTTTTCAGGAAGCCGATATCACGGGCGTGACCGAACCGATCACGAAGGGCAGCTATCTCATCATGGATGAGAAGAAGCTGGTCCCGATCCTGGAAGAGGCCTGGCAACTCACGACTGAAGGTCGTCCCGGGCCGGTGCTGGTCAATATCCCGAAAGATATTTTGGCCGGTGAAGTGACGGATCATCCGGTACCTTTACGCAAGTTCCGTAAGGTTCCCCCTGAACCGCGACGGACCCACGGGCAGATCTCAGAGGTGATGGAACTTCTTATGAAATCCAAGAAACCTCTACTGCTGATCGGTGGCGGTGTTGTGATCTCTCCGGATGCGCCTGCTGAGCTTGCGCGTTTCCTGGAGCTGGCACCTGTGCCCGTAACAGTAACGACCATGGGTATGGGCGCCGTGATGCCGGATCAACACAATTACTTAGGTTTCGTCGGCATGCATGGTTCACTCCAGGCCAATGAAGCGCTGGATCAGTGTGATCTCCTGCTGGCTGTGGGTTGCCGTTTCAGTGACCGCATCATCGGGGATCCCGTGAAGTATAACGCGAATGAAGAGCGGGTCATTATTCACTGCGATATCGATCCGTCTGAGATTAACAAGAACGTTCAGTCGCACCTGGCAATTGAAGATGACGCCGCGCACTTCTTCAGGACGATGAACCGGGCTTTGGCCGATGCGCAAGGCAAAGACTATGCCGAATGGATCTTCTCCTTCCAGGACTGGACCGAACAATTGGCGAACTCGGCAGAGCGTATGGCGGAAATTATCAATCGCGACTATATTCTGGACAGTGTTCCCCTGCTGCCGGAGTATGTGACGACTGAGATTGCCAAGAGCTTTCAAGGCACGGACCCGATCGTGGTAACGGATGTCGGGCAGCACCAGATGTTTGCCGCCCAGTATTTCCCGGTAGAATCGCCTCGGAGTTTCCTGACCTCAGGGGGTCTCGGCACCATGGGCTTCGGGCTTCCTGCTGCGATCGGTGCGGCATTCGTAGCCGAAGGCCGACCGGTCGTCGCTATTGTCGGTGACGGCGGTGTGCAGATGGTGATTCAGGAACTGGGTACGATCGATCAGAACCAATTGCCGGTAAAGATTTTCGTCTACGACAATGCCACGCTCGGCATGGTTCGCCAGTGGCAGGATCTCTTCTTCAATGAACACTTCAGCCATTCGGAGCTCAACAATAATCCGGATTTCGTCAAGATTGCTGAGGCCTATAACATTCCCGGAATGAATGTCCGCACGCCGGAAGAACTGGCCA
>CAZJTS010000009.1:0-22992 GCA_964548975.1 uncultured Fastidiosipila sp. | reverse complement strand
CCGGGTAGAAACCAGTGTTGAAGATGCTGACGGCAAGCTTCGCGTCGTCAATATAGCTTACATGCTCTATGTAGCTGTGGACGAAGAGGGTAATACCACCCCTGTAGAACCTTTTGTGCCTGAGACAGAACAGGAGAAAGCCGAATGGAAGGCAGCAGAGGAGCGTCGCAAAATGCGTATAGATAGAGAAGAGAAAGAAAAACTCGCCGGCAGACTGTGATCCGACCGGGGCGGACCGGTTCCCAGAGCCGGGGCTTTGTGCTATGATAGCCAGTAATTTTTAGACAGGACAACAATTCGATTAATCGAGCGGGAGGAATGAATGGCACGCATCTACGATATTGAATCAAGAACTTTTAATGAGTATCTACTCATCCCGAATCTGACGACCAAAGAAAATACACCGGCTAATGTAAGTTTGAAAACACCTATTGTCCGCTATAAGGCGGGTGAAGAAGAATCCCCGATCTCCATTAATATCCCAATCACTTCCGCTGTTATGCAGGCGGTCTCCGATGATGGTCTGGCCATCGCACTGGCACGCCACGGCGGTCTGTCCTTTATCTTCGGTTCTCAGTCTGTAGAGAAGCAGGCCGAAATGGTCCGTAAGGTCAAGCGTTTCAAGGCCGGGATTGTCGTCTCGGACAGCAACGTCACCCCTGAACATACCCTGCAAGACATTCTTGATCTGAAAGAAAGAACCGGACATTCCACCATCGCAGTCACAGAGAACGGTGAAGCCACCGGCAAACTTCTGGGTCTAGTTACTTCCAGAGATTACCGTGTTTCACGCCTCGATCCGGATACGCAGGTGAAAGAATTCATGAACCCCATCGATCACCTCGTGGTCGGTGAAGAAGGCATCTCCTTAAGCGAAGCTAACGATATCATCTGGGAGAATAAGCTCAATCAGCTGCCGATTCTAACAGCCGAAGGCAATCTCGTCGGTATGGTCTTCCGCAAAGACTATAGCGAACATAAGGAGAACCCCCTGGAGCTCCTCGATGAGCACAAAAGACTCATCGTCGGTGCCGGCATTAACTCGAGAGACTATACCGAGAGAGTTCCTAAGCTTCTGGAAGCAGGTGCAGATGTACTTGTCATTGACTCATCGGACGGTTTCTCGGACTGGCAGAAGGAGACTTTGCTCTGGGTCAAGGAAAAATACGGCGATTCCGTATACATCGGGGGCGGCAACGTCATCGATGAGGACGGTTTCCGCTTCCTGGCAGATGCCGGCGCAGACTTCATCAAGGTCGGTATTGGTGGCGGTTCCATCTGTATTACGAGAGAGCAGAAAGGTATCGGTATGGGTCAGGCAACGGCGATTCAGTTGGTGGCCAAAGCCCGGGATGAGTACTTCCACGAAACCGGTGTCTATATTCCTCTCTGTTCGGACGGCGGTATCGTCTATGACAACCACATGTCCATAGCTTTGGCCATGGGAGCGGACTTCCTCATGCTCGGCCGCTACTTCGCCCGCTTCGACGAAAGCCCTACCCGCAGACTCTTCATCAACGGCAGCTACGTCAAGGAGTATTGGGGTGAAGGCTCGAACCGCGCACGAAACTGGCAGCGTTATGAAGAAGGTACCGCCGGCGGCGGCATGGTCTTCGAAGAAGGTGTCGACTCCTATGTGCCTTATGCAGGTTCTTTGCGGGAAAACCTGGAGGCGAGCCTAGCGAAAATGCGTTCGACCATGTGTGCCTGCGGCTCACTGGACATCAAGGAGTTCCACGAGAGAGCGCGCCTGATCCGGATATCGGCTACGAGTATCACCGAAGGCGGCGCACACGATGTCATTACCAAAGACAGCGATATGCGTTCTTAAGGCCCTTGTAGTATAATCACTAAATCTTAAGTAAGTAGCAGTAACTAGTGGCAGCGTAGCTCTACGCTGTCATATCAATTTTAGACAATAGAGGAGAACAATCACCATGGCAGAACAATCCTATGATTTCACTCTGGATGGCATCAACAGCCTGAAAGAGGAACTGGAGAAGAGAAAAACCGAGGACAGAAGTGAGATAGCTGAACGCATCAAAGTTGCGCTTTCCTTCGGTGACCTTTCCGAGAACTCGGAATACGATGAGGCGAAGATGGCTCAGGCGATGAACGAAGGTAGAATTGCCGAGATCGAGAACCTGCT
The DNA here is from genome assembly GCA_964548975.1 of uncultured Fastidiosipila sp. GTDB lineage: Bacteria > Bacillota > Clostridia > Saccharofermentanales > Fastidiosipilaceae > JAAYZH01. The sequence goes on along the minus strand of CAZJTS010000009.1, from coordinate 20,843 downwards.
CAAGAACGCCCGCCTGATCGAAGTGGACGACATCAGCAAGACGAAAGTCGCCCTGGGCGGCAAAGTCACCTTGCAGGATGCGGAGACGAAAGAAGAAACCATCTACACACTCGTTTCTTCTAAGGAAGAAGATATCTTTGAGAATAAGATCTCAACCGACTCCCCTGTTGGCGCTGCTATCTTCGGTAAGAAGAAGGGCCAGAATGTCAGCGTGGCCACCCCCGGCGGCATGCTTCGCTACAAGATCATTAAGATCGGTTAAAAAAACACAAGAGAGGACGGATTACATGGCAGAAGAGAAGGCCCCACTATCAAAGCAAGAGCTGAATGACCAGATGCTCGTGCGCCGCGAGAAACTTCAAGATCTCAAGAGCAAGGGTGATGATCCCTTTGAAATCGTCACTTATGACGTGACCGATGCAATTGAAGAGATCGTGAATAATTTCTCCGACTACGAAGAAGAGACCGTTCAAGTAGCCGGACGGCTGATCGGTAAACGGGGCATGGGTAAGAGCGGCTTCGGCGACTTACTGGGCCAAAATGCCAAAATCCAGCTTTTCGTCAAGATTGATAACCTCGGTGAAGATGCCTATAACGAATGGAAAAAATTGGATCTGGGTGACGTCATCGGGGTGAACGGTCAGGTAATCAAGACTCGCACCGGCGAAGTCTCTATCAGAGTTATGAGCTATACGCTCCTGGCAAAATGCGTACGCCCCTTGCCGGAGAAGTTCCATGGTCTGCAAGACCAGGATACGCGCTACCGCCAAAGGTATTTGGACCTCATCGTCAACCCCGATGTCAGAGATTCCTTCATTAAGCGCAGCCGGATTATCTCGACCATCCGCCGCATTCTGGATGAGAAAGCCTTTATCGAAGTTGAGACACCGATTCTGAATCAGATCCCCGGAGGCGCCAATGCCCGCCCCTTCCGGACGCATCATAATACCCTTGACCTGGACATGTATCTCAGGATAGCGCCCGAGCTTTATCTCAAGCGTTTGGTCGTCGGCGGCCTGGAGCGCGTTTATGAGCTCGGCAGAAACTTCCGTAATGAAGGTATGGATACGAGACATAACCCCGAGTTCACCATGATTGAGCTCTATCAGGCGTATACCGACTACAAGGGGATGATGTAGCTCACCGAAGAGCTCATCAGTCGGACGGCGGAAGAAGTCGTCGGCACCACCGAGCTTAATTGGGGCGGTGAGGAGATCAGCGTGAAGACGCCCTTCCGCCGTATGACGATGCATGATGCCGTCAAGACCTATGCAGGTGTCGAGTTCTCAGATATTACAACGGATGAGGCAGCCTATGCTTTGGCCAAAGAACATGATATCGAAATCCTCCCCGGTTGGAAGAAGGGCGACGTCTTCAATGCCTTCTTTGAAACCTACGCCGAAGATAAGCTGATCCAGCCGACCTTCATCTACGATTACCCGATTGAGGTGTCACCTCTGACGAAGAAGAAACCGGGCCAACCCGAACTCACGGAGCGTTTCGAGCTCTTTATCAACGGCCATGAGTTCGCTAATGCCTACTCGGAGCTCAATGATCCCTTCGACCAGAGAGAGCGTTTCGAAGCTCAGCTGGCGAAAAGAGAAGCCGGTGACGACGAAGCCAACCTCCTGGATGAGGACTTCTGCCTTTCTCTGGAATACGGTCTACCGCCAACCGGCGGCATGGGTATGGGCATCGATCGCCTGGTCATGCTCCTCACCGGAGAGAACAGTATCAGAGATGTCTTGCTGTTCCCGACGATGAAGCCTTTGGCCGGTCAGAAATAAAGAGTCGGCGCTAGGAGAGCAATGATGACGAGAGATGAGGCAAGCAAAATTCTGGGCATCAGTCCGGACGCCAACAAATACGAAATAGAACATCGTTATACGCTGCTGTCCAAACGTTATCGGGGCAAAACAGATCCTCAATCGATGGCAGAAATTCAGGAGTTTACGACCGCTTTCGATATCCTGACCGACCGCTATGTGCCACCCGCACCCCCGGATCCCCGTCAGGAAGAAGTGGTCTTCGGTAAGAAACGCAAGGACTGGGCCAATATCTGGCATTACGGCAGATTGCCGCTCTTGGGTGGACTGCTGGTGGCAGCTCTGGTCTTCTGGCTTATTTATTCTGTAGTAACGAATAAGGACCCTGACTTCAGAGTCTCGATTTTCGGGGATTTCGCTGTCGATACGCAGCAGGATGATCCTGAAGACCTAACCTTGAATGGTCTCATAGACAGCCAGAACCCGGAACTTGAATATCCGCTGACGGATTTCCAGCTCATTTCGGAACGCCCCGGAACGGACTTCCAGATGGTCATGGCATCCCAGATGAAACTGACGCTCATGTTATCAGGTGCTGAGAAAGTCGATATCCTCCTGCTGGACCGGATCCAGTATGAGCGCATTGTCTCAGAGGGCATTCTCCTGCCCATGGATGAACTCTACCGCAGGATCTCTGAGGCTGATCCGGAATTGGTTGAAACATTTATTGAGCCTCTGGAACATCAGCTCAGTGCGGAGTTCATTGAATCCGGCCATGATACCGATCCCCACATTTATGGCCTCGATTTCTCCGAGACGCAGGCTTTCAACAGTTTGCGCGTGGTCGGACCGGAACAGATTGTTGCGCTTTGTTATCATTCCGAGCGCAGTGACAAAGCCGAGGACGTGCTGGAAAAACTAATACTCAGTATCGAAGACTGGTATAACCCTGAGATCGGTACGGTGAGTTTTCCTGAAACGGTGCCTTCGACTCCAACGGGCACGAATTAGAGTCCGACCAGCTCCCTTAAATTGCTTATTTCTGTGGCGGTGAGTTCTCGTAATTCACCGTCTTTTTCGTCGGCCAAAGTCAACGTACCGTAGGACAAACGGTGCAGTGTACGGACTTCTTTACCCAGCGCATGCATCATCCTTTTGACTTCGTGATAGCGGCCTTCCGTTAATTCAAGCTCACAGACCAGGTCGGACAATTTCTTGAGTTTGGCAGGGCGAGCCGTTTCTGTTTCGTTCAGGGGAAGACCTGCTTCAGTCTGCTGTCGGTCTCGCTCAGAGAAGGGCTGACCGTCCTCCAGTAAGGTGACTTCGACCAAGTAACCTCTGACCACTTCGTAGGTAGGGGAAAGCAGGCGATGATGGAGCAGGCCGTCATTGGTGAAGAGCAGAAGGCCGGTGGTATCTTTGTCCAGTCGGCCGACCGGCACGACTTTTTTCGGGCCGAAATACTCGGGCACCAATTCACCGACATGCGCCTGTTTGGTGTCGGACATGGCGGTTAAGTAGCCTTGAGGTTTGTTGAGCAGGAAGTAGAGATGCGTTTTTATATGGAGCGGCTCTCCGTCCAGGGTCAATAAGTCCAGCTGCTCATCCGTCAGCTGCAGGCCGGGATCCGTCACCGGCTGACCTGTCAGATGGACTCTGCCGCTCTTCAGCAGGAGGCGTATTTCCTTGCGGCTCCCCAGACCGCTGTTCGCAAGGGCGCGATCGATTCTCATTTAGTCATTATAGCAATTGTTTCAAACGCGGCGAATCTGCTAAAATAGACAGGAATTCGATTCGATCGAATGAAAGGATACCGAATGGATTATTTGGAAGGCACATTACTTCACGCTTGGTGGAGTGATACAGATTACGAGTCCAGAAGACATACAGGTACCTGGTTCTGGTTCAGCCTTTTCACTTTTATATCGATTGCCTATGCGGCACTTCGTCTGAATCTGGATGGCCGACTGTGGATTCTGGAGCAAAACCGCCTCTGGCTCATGTTAGGTATCAGTTTATTCTTGCTGACACCCTTACTCTGTCTGGTGTATTACAAGGTCCCGTTTTTGCTGAGGGTACCGATTTTAGCGTTGCTTTTACTGAAGTACGCCGCTTTTTTCCTGCTTATGATCGGCCAGGTGGCCCGCCTGCTGGTAATACCTGAAGATCTGACGATCCCGGCAATACTGGAGTGGGGCAACAATACCTTCGGAGACTTTCTCGAGGACACGTCGAACCGCATGGGGGTGACGGGTCTTTTCGTAGGTGGCGGTCTCCTGGTGCTTATCGGCATCGGCATCGCACTGGCGATTTTGGCCGTGATTATTTTCGTACCTATCCTGATGCTCAAAGCATTTAATGCGTTTCAATATCTCTACGACAGCCTGATCGTCTGGATCATCAGAAGTATTCGCCGACTGATCCGTTCGTATCGGCATCTCCCGCAAGATGCTAATGCCGGACCCAAAATGCCGGCCGAACGAAAGCGTCTGCCCAATCCCGAACGCAGGAATGCCGGTAGCAGTCCAACTATGCAAAACTAGTTTAGCGATATGGAAGTATAAGGAGTTAGTATGCGCAAAACCAAGATAGTCTGTACACTGGGGCCTGCCTGTGATAATGACCAGGTGGTCAGAGACCTCATCCGCACGGGTATGAATGTTGCCCGCTTTAATTTTTCTCATGGATCACACGAAGAACACCTGGGGCGTGTCGAGCGTTTGCGGAGAATAGCCGCACAGGAGGGCGCGATTGTAGCGCTTCTTCTGGATACTAAAGGCCCCGAAATAAGGACGGGTAAATTCAAAACAAAACCTGTCGAACTGATTGAGGGCTCCGAAGTCATTATTCGCCATGAAGATATCCTGGGCGATGCATCAGAGTTTTCCTGTACTTATAAGCAGCTCCATGAGGACGTAGGTCCGGATAACGTCATCATGATCGATGACGGTCTGGTAGAGCTGGATGTCGTAGAAATTATTGATAAGGACGTCCACTGCATCGTCAAGAATGGCGGGCCTGTCTCGGACTATAAGAGCATCAATCTCCCGGGTGTTGTGACGCATCTGCCGTCCCTGACTGAGAGAGATGAAGCGGATATCCGTTTTGCGATCGAGCATAATTTCGATTTCATCGCCGGATCCTTTATTCGTAAAGCCGACGATGTCGAGGATATCCGTTCGCTTTGTGCTTCGCTGGGTGATGATGCGATTCAGATTATTTCGAAGATTGAAAACGATGAAGGTGTCATCAACTTCGACGAGATCGTGCATGCCAGTGACGGTATCATGGTCGCCCGTGGTGATCTCGGTGTGGAAGTACCGGTGGAGATGGTGCCTGTCTACCAGAAGCAAATGCTCCAGCGGTGTGTGAACTTAGGGAAGATGTCCATCACAGCGACGCAGATGCTGGACTCCATGATCCGGAATCCCCGCCCCACCCGAGCTGAAGTGTCTGACGTTGCTAACGCCATTATTGACGGTACCGGCGCCATCATGCTGTCCGGTGAGACGGCGAATGGTAAATATCCGGTCGAAGCCGTTGAGATGATGAACAAGATAGCTCTGGAAACAGAGAACAATATCGATTATTGGAGCAAGTTCACGTCTGAGCGCTACGGTTATGTGCCAAATGTAGCAACCGCCGTCAGCCATGCGGGTGTGACAACCGCAATGGACCTCAATGCGAAAGCGATTCTGGTTGTCACCTCAAGTGGACGGACCTCCCGGATGTTGTCCAGATTCCGCCCGGCCTGTCCGATCGTCACGACCACCTATGATCTGCGTGTACAGCGCCAGATGGCGCTGGTCTGGGGAACCAAATGTTTCCTGATCGGCAAATCCAATTCTTCTGATGAAATGTTTGAGCTGACGCAGAGCATTGCGAAAGCCTCAGGCTTCGTCAAGAACGGCGATATCGTCGTCATGATCGGCGGCACGCCCATCGGCATGAGCGGTACAACCAACACCATGAAAGTCAGCCACGTCGGCTCCGTAATCCTGACCGGTACCGGCATCGGCAAATACATCAATGTCGGTGAAATCGTGAAGCTCGCGGAGGGCCGCGACAAGGACTACACCGTGGTCCTGCCGGATAATGCCGTATTGGTGGCGAAGTCCGTCACCCGTGACGACATGTATCTCCTGCGCCGCGCTACGGCGATTGTCACGGAACAGTCTGAGGACATTACCTTTGCCGAAGAACTCGCCTCCGGTCTCAATATTCCGATCATCGTGAATGCCAAGAATGCGATGGAAATCCTGAACGAAGGCCAGACCGTCAGCGTTGACCCGGTGGAAGGTACGATCAGCTAATGTTTTCATTACTCAGACGTCTTTTCGGTTCTGAAAAGCCCAGTAACGAAATCCCGGTCCTTTGTCCCCATTGCGGGCAGAGGACCGTTTTCCCCTCGGTGATGGATAGGTCCATCACTCCTGACATGAGCTGTAAGTCCTGTCGCAGAGATCTGAAACGTGACTACCTGACCCTGGTGATCGCAGAACAGATTAGGTTACAGCGCAGCGCTCAGTGGCGCCTGCTCAGGACGGCCGGTTTGACCTTACTTGCCACGGTCCTGATCGCTCTTTACGTCAATAACCGAACCCCGGGTAGCATCTGGTTTTGGGTCCTCATGGTACTCAGTGTCTTCATTGTTCTGGGGGCGGGTATCCTGATCGGGATCAATCAGAAACATCTGCGCAGAATCCGGACTTTGGCCGAGAAGCACCACTTGACACCGGAAGTCTAAGTAGCGGCTGAATTTTGGCCAAATCGTTACAATTATTTCGAACCTCCGAAGATGGGAGTATAATAGAACCTACACGAAAATATCTCACTGGAATTGAGGAGGCAAAAATGAAACTGCCATTAGTAAATCAACTTCGTGCCTTTGGGGGCAAAACCCTCTTGGCCGTTATGCTATCTCTGAGCCTGTTATTGAGCTCCTGTAGTGCCCTCGAGGAAATGTTCTCACCCCCGGCACCCGCTGAAACGACTCAGGAGGCGACGGCTGCCGCACCTACAGACGTGGCCATTCCCACCGAAGCTGAGAACACAAGTGAGCGCCCGCGGAACACCAGTGTCGTGGACGCATCAACCCGTCAAGACGTTAAGGATGGTGTCAAACCGCTTTCAACGATGGAGATCGCAGCCAAAGCTTCGCCGACTGTCGTGGCGATTTCGACGACCGGTGTGACCCGAACACCTTTTGGTTCCCGGGATTTCCAGGGAGCAGGCTCCGGCGTCATTATTTCTGAGGACGGCTATATCGTCACTAATAACCACGTGATCCGCGATGCAGCTTCCGTGGATGTCGTGCTGCCGAACGGCGAGAATTACACGGCCTCATTGATCGGGACAGCACCGAACAATGACCTGGCGGTGATCAAGATCGAGCAGACCGGGCTCCCTTTCGCGACGATCGGCAACTCCGATGACCTGATCGTCGGTGAACTGGCGGTGGCGGTCGGTAATCCGCTGGGCGACTTCCAGGGCACCGTGACGACGGGAATCATCTCATCGCTCGGGCGTACGCTGGTGCTGGCGGACCGCGGTGACAGCAGCACGCTGATCGAACTGCGTAATCTGATTCAGACCGATGCCGCGATCAATTCGGGGAATTCCGGCGGCGGACTTTTCAATTCTTATGGTGAATTGATTGGCATTAATGTGGCCAAAGCCGGGGCCGGCTCCCAAAGCAACGCCAGTGTGGAAGGCCTGGGTTTTGCTATCCCGACCAACACCGCAACACCGATTATCAATGCTTTGGTCAATGAAGGCCATGTCTCCGGAGAACCTTCTCTAGGAATCTGGGGCTCCGATGTGACCGCGCAGATGGCGGAATCCTATGCCGGCCAGCTTGTTCCCGGCGTCTGGATCCGTGAGATTGCTCCCGGAAGTCCTGTACTCGATGCAGGGATGCAGGTGGGCGACGTCATTGTTGAGTTCGCCGGTGAGGAAGTCGTCAGTGTCGCGCAGCTCAATCTGGTCAAGAACCGCTACCGCGCCGGGGATACCGTAGATGTCCGCTATTACCGGGACGGCACGCACCATGAGACAAGGGTCGTGCTGGCTGAGCAGGATAGCTAAGTAGATTTATAGTAAGACGCAAGATGACCTCCTGAGCACTCGGGAGGTCATAACTGTTTCAGGGGCTATGCTATAATCGCTAACAGAATCAAGAGAGGGATGCTGGATGGAAGTTAGATCTATTATGCCGCGCAGTTACTGTCGCGGCGTCGTCCTGGCCATCAGAAAAGCCTTGGAAGTCAAAGCCGAGAATCCCGACCGGCCGGTCTGGGTATTGGGTCAGTTGGTCCACAACCGACAAGTCGTTCAGGCGTTGGAACAAAAAGGCATTAGAACGATCGAGGCCGACCACACGGACCGTCTGCGCTTATTGGACGAGGTCCCTGAGGGTGTTGTCATCTTTACCGCTCATGGTGTTTCGGATCGTGTGCGAGAAAGAGCCGCTGAGCTGGGGCTCGAAACCGTCGATGCGACCTGTCCTGAAGTGCGCTACACACAGGACCTGGTCAGGCAGCAATTGGCTGAAGGTCGCACAGTGTTTTATGTCGGTAAGGCGGGACACCCGGAAGCGGTCGCCGTAACCGAAGGTCTGGCCAATATCCACCTCATCACTTCCCCGGAAGATATTCCGGAGCCGGAGCGGATTCCTAGTGATGCGACGCTGTTCGTGACGAATCAGACAACTCTGTCTGTTTCGGATCTTGACCTGATTTTTGGCCGGATCAGAACACTCTATCCGGACGCGCTGTTTGCGGATGAGATCTGTTCGGCCACCCGGCTCCGCCAGGAAGCCGTTCGTAAGGCGGAGGACCTGGATATCCTGCTCGTCGTCGGTGATCCTTTATCGAATAATACGGCGATGCTGGCCAGGATCGGAGAGGAAGCGGGGATCCCGGAGGTCTACCGTATCGAAACCGTTCGAGACCTTGACCTTTCCCGTTTCAAAGAAGACAGCAGGGTAGGGGTGACCGCCGGGGCATCAACCCCGCCTTATCTCATTCGACAGGTTGAGGCCTATCTGAACACGGTCGACCTGACCGATCCTGCACCTTTCCCGGAAGTCGATCCGGCAAGAATTCTCGACTAATTAGCTTCAAGGAGGCCGCATCATGCGCAAGAGAACTGAAACACGTCAGGTCATGGTCGGTGATCTACCCATCGGTGGCCAGGACAGAGTGATTATTCAGTCCATGACCAATACCCGCACGAAAGATGTTGAAGCGACCGTCAGCCAGATCCGGGCACTCCAGACAGCCGGTTGCGAAATTGTCCGCCTGGCGGTTCTGGATGAAGACGATGCCCGGGCTATCCGGGAGATCAAGGCAGCGGTGAGTGCCCCTCTAGTCGCTGATATTCATTTCAATTACAAGCTGGCGCTGATTGCCGCAGAAGCAGGTATCGATAAGCTCAGGATCAACCCCGGGAATATCGGCGATGAAAGCCGCGTCAGGGCCGTAGTTGAGGCCTGCCAAGCTCGCAAGATCCCGATCCGTATCGGCGTGAACAGCGGTTCTCTAGGTAAGGAGATTCTGGAGCGTTTCGGCGGACCTACTGCTGATGCCATGATCGAAAGCGCCAGAGAGCAGGTCAGGACGCTGGAAACGATGGACTTCCGGGATATCGTCCTCTCGTTCAAATCTTCTGAGGTGCCTTTGACTATCGACAGCTATCGCTTAGCTGCCGAGACTTTCCCCTATCCGCTACATCTAGGCGTTACCGAGGCAGGGACGATGCTCTATTCAAGTATCAAGTCATCCGCGGCTTTGGGCACTTTGCTTTATGACGGGATCGGCGATACAATCCGTATCTCGGTGTCCTCGGACCCTGTTGACGAACTGTCGATCGCCAGGCCTTTGCTCAAGAGCATGGGTCTGCTGGCCGATGTGCCGGATATCGTTTCCTGTCCGACCTGCGGGCGCCTCCAGTATGACATGCTGCCGCTGACTCGGGAGATCGAGGCCTTTCTAAAAGACAAAAAAACAGATATTACGGTGGCCATCATGGGCTGTGCCGTGAACGGTCCACAGGAAGCATCCAGAGCGGATGTCGGGATAGCAGGCGGTAAGGATGCCGCGATTCTCTTCCGCAAGGGCAAGATCATCCGCAAAGTCCCGGAAGCCGAAATCCTGGATGTGCTGAAGTCAGAGATCCTTCGCTATATGGAAGGGGAGGCGGATGACAGCTGACTCTCCCTGGCAGACACTTAAACCTTATCTGGCAGGCTTTCGCCGGCAATTCATATTCGGCCCTTTGGCCAAATTAATCGAAGCTATTCTGGAACTCCTCATGCCCTTACTGATGGCGCGCGTCATCGATGGCGCATTGCTCAATCCCGGTGAGAGAGCCTTCTTTGTGCGTCAGGGGGCACTATTGCTGGGTCTGGTCGTATTAGGCATGTTGTTTTCCTTTTCATGTCAGTACATGGCATCCGTGGCCTCCCAAGGGGTTGGGACTGCGCTAAGGAAGGATATCTTCCGGAAGATTCAGACATTCTCCTTTGCTCAGCTGGATGATTTTGGCTCCAGTTCCCTGACTAACCGACTGACCCTTGATGTCAATAACTTACAGTTTGCCGTGGCGATGGTGATACGCTTAGCGATCCGGGCCCCTTTCCTCGTGATCGGCGGCAGCATTTTGGCCTTTACCATTTCACCGCGTATCGCGATTCTCATGGTGCTGAGTATTCCCCTGGCCGCGCTGGTTTTGGCGGTGATTATGCGTCGGACCTTGCCTTTGACCAAGCAGGCTCAGACCGGTACTGATAAACTGGGGCGACTCGTTTCAGATCACTTATCCGGTGTGAGAATTATCCGCGCCTTCAATCGCTCGGCGCATGAACGAAAGTACTTCGGCACTTCCAATCAGACGGTGACCGACCTGCAGGAGCGGGCAGCCCGCATCTCGTCCTTCATGAACCCCGGCACGGTCATGATCGTGAATCTCGCAATTTTACTGGCGCTCTACTGGGGCGGCGGCCTTGTCTCAACGGGTGCGATTCTGCCCGGCCAAATGATCGCGCTGATCAATTATTTTCTCCAGGTCCTGCTGGCTTTGACGGTTGTGGCCAACCTCGTCCTCATCGTCCCCCGGACCATCAGTTCAGCTGAACGTGTGACTGAAGTACTGGAAGCGCCGCTCGAGCTGAAGCCGGAAGAAATAACGGATCAGAGTACCGGAACTGGATTGCTTGAACTTCGTGACGTGTCTCATGCCTATAGCGCCGATGCCGAGAACAGTTTGACCGGGGTGTCCTTCGTGCTCGAGTCCGGAGCAACACTCGGCTTGATCGGCGCGACCGGCTCCGGTAAAAGCACCTTGGCTAGACTATTGCAACGTTTCTATGATCCCACGAGTGGCGAGATTGTCTTTCTGGGCCGGAATCTCAAAACCTTCACCAGAGCAAAAATTGCTCGTGAGATCGCGTATGTGCCCCAGAAGGCCGGGCTATTCTCCGGGACTATCAGAGATAACGTGACTTTAGGCCTGGAAGAAACGCCGAGTGACAGCGAGATCAATGCCGCACTGGCACAAGCTCAGGCGCTGGACTTTGTCGAGGCGATGGGCGGCCTCGATGCCTATGTAGAGCGTGGCGGCAGAAACCTCAGCGGCGGCCAAAAACAACGGCTCTCCATCGCCCGCGCCATTGTACGAAAGCCCCGCCTCCTGATATTGGATGACGCGGCAAGCGCCTTGGATTATCAGACGGAGGCCAGACTGAGATCCGCCTTGCAGAACCTCAGCTGGGACTGTGCTGTCATACAAATCTCGCAGAGAATTCACTCGATCGAACACTGTGATCGCATTCTCTTGCTCGATAAGGGCAGGGTAGAGGGTCTGGGTGCGCATTACGAGTTACTCCGGACCAATGCGCTCTACCGCGAGATTTGGCAGAGTCAGGGGGGCGAGCTATGAAGAACCTTCAGACATGGCGCCGCTTACTGGCTTACCTGAAACCTGAACGGACAACTCTTGTGCTGGTGATAGTCACCAGTCTCATCGCCGGCCTCTTACAGCTCCTGGCACCGCGTTTGACGGGTCTGGTCCTCGATTCCATGCTGCCCGGGATGGCGTTCCGTCAGGAATTGCTTCTGGGCTTGGGGCTCTGTTATCTCGGCGCTTTTCTCGCCGGCATTCTCCAGAGCCGCGGCGTCGCTCGCTTGTCGAATCGGGCGGCGGGCAGACTCCGTCAGGATGCCTTCGAGCACCTGACTCGGCTACCGATGCGCTATTATGATTCCGCCTCTCATGGGGATGTCATCAGCCGACTGACCAATGATATCCAAGCTGTGCAGGAAGGTCTGCAGCAGAGCTTTCAGCAGCTCTTTTCCGGTTTGGTGATTCTAGCTGGGGCGCTCGCGTTCATGTTCTGGCTCAATCTATGGGTGGCCCTGGTGGTTTTGCTCGTCACCCCTTTATGCTTCGTCGTAACCTCGGTTATTGCCCGAGGCTCATTTCGGCTTTTCCTCGAACAGTCTGAAACCACCGGTTCGCTGCAGGCGCATGCTGAAGAGATGATCGAAGGCCAGAAAATCGTCAGAGCTTTCGGTGCGGAAGCGGCTGCCGAAGAACGTTTCGATCAGTGGAATGAGCAACTCTATGTGGTTGGCCAAAAAGCCCAGTTCATCTCATCACTGACAAACCCCGGGACCCGTTTCGTGAATAACATCACCTATGTACTGGTCGGCGTGATTGCGAGTTTCCTGGCCTCACTGGGGCGCCTGTCGATCGGTGATGTGTCCGCTTTTCTCACCTTCGCGTTACAGTTTGCGAAACCCGTCAATGAGATCACTGTGGTGATGACGCAGATTCAGCAGGGCATTGCTTCTGCAGAGCGGATCTTCGGCTTACTGGATGAAGTGGCGGAGGACGAGGAAACGCACAAATCGGCGCTCGATCTCCGAGCCGGTCGGGTCGTCTGGGACAACGTGGATTTTGCCTACAACCCGGCCCGTCCTTTGCTCGAGGGACTTAATCTGACGATAGAAGCCAGGCAAACCGTAGCGATCGTCGGGCCCACGGGTGCGGGCAAGACAACGCTCGTGAATCTACTCATGCGTTTCTACGAAGTGGACAAAGGCCGGATCGCTCTGGACGGCCAGGCCATTGAGGACCACACGAGAGACAGTGTGAGGGATCACTACGGGATGGTCTTACAGGACACCTGGTTATTTTCAGGCTCGGTCCATGACAATATTGCTTATGGGAAAGAAGGGGCCACGGAAGCGGATGTCATCCGGGCAGCCCGGGCGGCGCACGCGCACGACTTCATCTTGCAGCTGCCTCAAGGCTATCAGACGAAGCTTCAGGATGCAGGGGAGAGTCTTTCCGCCGGCCAAAAGCAGCTTTTGACCATTGCCCGCGTGATGCTGAGCCAGCCGGAAATGCTGATCCTGGACGAAGCCACTTCAAGCATCGATACCCGAACAGAAATACTGGTGCAAAAGAGTTTCCTCCGACTGATGGAAGGCAGGACCAGCTTCATCATCGCGCACCGGCTGTCGACAATTCGCAATGCGGATCTCATTCTCGTCATGAAGGACGGCAGTATCATCGAGATCGGCAATCACAGCGACTTGATGGCGCAAGGCGGTTTCTATGCGGAGCTTTTCGCCAGCCAGTATGCGGCAGGGCAATAAAAAAGCCTCTGCCGAATCCGGACAGAGGCTATAGCTAGATTTATTTCTGTGGCAGTTTAAAACTATCTTTCAAACTGACCGAGCGATTGAAAATCAGTTTCTCTTTATTCTCTGGCCGATTATCACGGGTGAAGTAACCTTGCCGCATAAACTGGTAAGAGTCTTCAGGCCGGGCTTTGGCCAGTTCCGGCTCAAGCTTACAGTCGGTAAGGACTTCGATTGATTCCGGATTGATGACCGAGAGGTAATCCTCGGCCGCTTCCGGATCTTCAACCGTGAAAAGCCGGTCATAGAGCCGGATCTCCGCATCGACTGCGGTCGCCTGATTGACCCAGTGAATGGTGCTCTTGATCTTCCGACCGTCCGGTGTGGAGCCACCTCTGGTTTCAGGATCGTAGGTGGCGAGGACTCTGAGGACGTTGCCTTCGGCGTCTTTTTCCACGCCTGTGCAGCGGATGACATAAGCTTCTCTGAGGCGCACTTCATTACCGGGGAAGAGCCTTCTGTACTTCGGGATCGGTTCTTCCATGAAGTCTTCCGCTTCGATCCAGAGTCGTCCGGAGAAAGGCATATCGTGCGTGCCGTCTTCAGGCCGCTCGGGGTTATTGGTGGCGGAGAAGTACTCCGTCTGTCCCTCAGGATAATTGGTAATCAGGAGCTCGATCGGGCGCAGGACCGCCATTCCGCGAGGCGCATTCTGATTCAGGTCTTCTCTGAGGCAGAATTCGAGGAAGGCGTATTCGACGACATTGGGGGTTTTCGACACACCGATGCGATCGACGAAGTTACGGATCGACTTCGGCGTGTATCCGCGGCGGCGCAGGCCGGAGAGGGTGGGCATCCGGGGATCGTCCCAACCGTCAACTAAGCCTTCTTCGACCAGCAGGCGGAGCTTACGCTTACTCATGACCGTGTAGTCCATGCCGAGGCGGGCGAACTCGATCTGCCGGGGTTTGGCCGGGACGGAGACGTTGTCACGCACCCAGTTATAGAGCGGCCGGTGGTCTTCGAACTCAATCGAGCAGAGTGAATGCGTGATGTGTTCCAGGGCGTCTTCGATCGGATGGGCGAAGTCATACATTGGGTAGATTTTCCACTGATCGCCGGTCTGGTGGTGATGGGCATGGGCGATACGGTAGATCACCGGATCTCGCATGTTCATGTTCCCGGAGGTCATGTCGATTTTCGCTCTGAGCACCATCTTGCCGTCAGGGAAGTCGCCGGCACGCATTTTACGGAAGAGCTCGAGGCTTTCTTCCGTCGGACGATCGCGCCAGGGGCTCGGCTGACCGGGTTCGGTCAGCGTACCGCGTGTCTGACGGATCTCTTCGGCGCTCTGTTCGTCAACATAAGCGAGCCCCTTTTCGATGAGCTCTTCGGCGAAGTTATACATCGCTTCGAAATAATCGGACGCATGGTAGAAGCGGTCGCCCCAATCGAAACCCAGCCAACGGATATCTTTCTGGATCTGACGGACGAAGGCATCGTCTTCTTTCACCGGGTTGGTGTCGTCCATGCGCAGATTCGTCAGGCCGCCGAATTTGTCGGCAATACCGAAATTAATGCAGACGGCTTTGGCGTGACCGATATGGAGATAGCCGTTCGGTTCGGGAGGGAAGCGGGTATGCACCGTCATACCCTCGTAATCGCCGCCGGGAGCGGTGTCTTCAATGATGAAGTCTTCTATGAAATTCGTTCTTGACTCATTAGCCTCTGTATTTAGTTCATGATCATTATTCATGTTTATCTCCTCTGTTTTTCAGTCTGGTGTAACTCTCTTCTAATCGGGCCAAGGTTTCTTGGCGTCCGAGGAGGAGCAGGACCTCGACGGCACCGCCCGGGGTGACCTGCCGGCCGGAAGCCGCGATCCGGATCGGCCACATCACCTGACCGTTTTTAAGTTCCTTCGCTGTCGCATAAGCGGTCATGGCATCATGGAGTGCGGTCTGGTCCCAGTCTGTCGTTGGGAAGATCTCCAGAAAATCCGCCAATACTGATTCGCTGAGCTCCAAAGTGCTCTTGCTTTTTTTGTGCACGAAAAGCTCCAGGTGGAAAGCCTCATACTCCGTCAGGAAGGTAATCTGTTCCGGGATCTCGGTCAGCTTCGAGGTGCGTTTTTGCATTAGCAGGGCCAGGTAGCGGACGTCCTCGTCGGTCATGGCCGGCACTGATTGGCGGATAAAGGGGGCAGCGGCAGCAACAAAGTCGTCTTCCGACATCGTGCGCAGATACTGTTCATTGAACCAGAGCAGTTTATCCTCATCGAAAATCGCCGGGGACTTCGAGATGCCATCGATATCGAAGGCCTCTTCAAGGTCTGCCAGTGTGAAAAGTTCTCGTGTGTCTTTAGGTGCCCAGCCGAGGAGCGCGAGATAGTTAATGATCGCTTCCGGCAGATAGCCCTGGGTGACCAATTCCTCGAAACTCGTAGCCCCGTGGCGTTTCGAGAGTTTCTGGCCGTCCTTGCCCAAAATCAAGGGTAAGTGGACGAACACCGGGACCGGGTAACCGAAGGCCTCATAGAGCAAAACGTATTTCGGTGTGGAGGACAGGTATTCGCTGCCTCTCACGACATGGCTGATTTCCATCGCGTGATCATCCACGACATTCGCGAAGTTGTAGGTAGGAAAGCCGTCGGACTTCAGGAGAACCTGATCCTCCAGAGTCTTGTTCTCGAAACTGATCTCACCATAGACCGCATCCGTGTAGCGTGTGGTTCCGGCCAAAGGCATCTTCTGGCGGATCACATAAGGTTCGCCACGGTCCAGCTTCGCCTGTATCTCCTCAGCAGAGAGGTCCCGGCAGTGGCGGTCATAACCTATGAAGTCCTGAGCACTGGCTTTCTGCTCGGCCTGGACTTTGGCCAGGCGATCTTCCGAACAAAAACAGCGATAGGCATGGCCGGTCTCGACCAGCTGTTCGGCAAAGCCTTTATAACCGGACAGACGTTCACTCTGGACGTAGGGTCCGTAAGGTCCGCCGATATCCGGACCCTCATCGTGGGTCAGGCCGGTGCTCTCGAGGGTCCGATAGATCTTCTCTATCGCGCCCTCCACGATGCGCTCCTGGTCGGTATCCTCGATGCGCAGGACGAAGTCCCCACCGCCGGACTTCGCGACGAGATATTCATAAAGTGCAGTCCTGAGGTTCCCGATATGCATAAAGCCCGTCGGTGACGGGGCAAAACGCGTCCGTATATGAGATGTAGACATAAGAGGCTCCTTTAAAATCAGCAAAAGAGTTTATTTTTATTTGTGGCATAAACTTGGCTTGTATTTTACCATACTATAGAGCCTTGAAAGAAGTACTCCGGCCGGGCTCGTCCGGCTTAGAAAGCAACTTATGTTCGGTTATATACGTCCGTGGAAAGCGGAACTGAAGATGAAAGAATTCGCGCGTTACCGCTCGGTTTACTGCGGTATCTGCAAGATTATCAGCCAGGACTATGGCCAGGTGCCGCGTCTGGCCACCACCTATGATATGACCTTCCTTGCCTTGCTCCTGTTGGCGATGGAAGGGGAGGCTTACGGCTTTGAGATGGAAGGCTGTATCCTTCATCCCGGCCAAAAACGCCCGACCGCCTCTCGCTCCGGGGCTCTGGAATTCACCGCGGCCCTCGCTGTACTGCTGGGCTGGTATAAGTTTAAGGACGATATTGAGGACAAGGATAAACCTTTGCTCTCACGAGCGATGGCGCTGAGTTTTGCCGGTGCAAAGCGTAAGGCGACAGCGAGTTTCCCTGAGCTCGAGAGCTTAATCCGTGAGGGAATGAAAGCGCAAAGGGAGATGGAGACATCAGAAGTGTTGTCACCCCTTGATGCCGCAGAGCCTTTCAGCACCTTGCTTGGCCAAATAATGGCCTTAGCACCGGTCGACCCGGCACCTTCTGACGACATCAGGCAGGGCATGATCTACCTCGGCCAGCAGCTGGGTGCTTGGATTTACCTTATCGATGCCTTTGAGGATTACGAAGAGGATAGGACGAAGGGACGTTTCAATCCGCTGCTGAACCAAGACTCAGAAACGGCTAAAGCGGATACTTTGAAGCTCCTGGCAGAGATCGAAGAGAGGGTCGATCTCACCGCGGAATTATTGCCATATTATAGGGATGCCGCTATAATTAGTAATATTATTCAGATGGGTCTGCCCGAAGTAAGAAAGACCTTGAGTCAGGGTGGTAAGCTGCAGAGAGTGTAGCGATCGCTGAACGGTAGGAGAGTACAAAAGAAGTGATAAAGAGTACGAAAGATCCCTATGAAGTGCTGGGAGTAAGCCGCAGCGCCTCGGATGAAGAGATCAAAAAAGCTTACCGTGAACTGGTCAAGAAATATCACCCGGATCGCTATAAAGGTAATCCGCTGGAGAGCCTTGCTCAGGAAAAAATGCAGGAGATCAATGACGCGTACGCGACGTTGACCGACCCGAATCGCAGGGGCTCTTACAGACAAACCGGCAGCGGTCCGCAGAGCGGCAGTCCTTACGGCAACCCCTACGGTGGGAGTCCGTTCGGCGGCCAGGGACCTTTCGGCGGACAGAGTCCCTACGGGGGCAGAAGTCCCTATCAGAACCAGCAGAATCCCTACCAACGCTATTATGGCCCCGGCTCCGGTGATTCGGACTGCTGTACGGCGATGTCTTTACTTTGCTGTGCGGACTGTTGCATGTCCGGTTGCTGCTAAAGCGGAGCATCCATGAACCGGACGACACCCAGGGCGCTTTCGACCTCAACGCTGGCCCGTGTGGCGCTGTTCTCGGCACTGACGATAATTTTTCTACTCCTGGTGCGTTTGTCTCCGGCAGGCGACCTGCTTTTTTTTGCCTTGACTTCGCTCTGTGTGGCTTATGTCTTTGTCATCGGTGGCCGTAAAGAAGCCTTACTTTGCTATCTCGTAAGCTCCCTGATCAGTATCCTTTTACCGGGATGGTGGTTCTCTTGGCCCTACTATCTTTTCTTCGGCCTTTATCCCTTAGTAAAATCCTTGATCGAATGCTACGCCAGAGATCGGCAGCAACACGCTCGCGCGGTGAATTTTCTCTTAAAAGCTCTGTTTGCGTTGGGCATAGGCTTGGTCAGTTTTCAGATCATCAGGCTCTTTGTACCTGCGCTTTTCGCAAGTCTGGCGGCGCGCTTGCCCTGGGCTCTGCCCGGCGTAGGCCTTCTCGGGCTCTGGCTTTTGGCCGTGCTAATCGCATTCTTTATTTATGATTACGCGCTCTCCGTCCTGATCGACCGTATGGTCCGGTATCAGCCTCGGCGGTGACGTCCCGGATCGTGGCGCCGGAGAATCAGCAAGCGCACGACTTGGCGGACCAGTTTGATCAGTCCGATGATGAGCAACACAGCGCCCAAGACAATTACCAGAGTCATAATTTCGCTATAATCCCGCATGGCCGTGAGTAAGCGCTCCAGCGTTGTATTCTGTGAGAAGATATCTTCATTTGAACCGACATTGACCACGTAGCGTGAGTTATCGGGCATCGTAAAGGTCATCTGGCCGAGTCTTTCGTCGGCCAAAATCGGGAGCGGGATCGTGTCTGAAACCGACAACTGAAGGGTCGGCTGGAAGTCACCCGCCAGAGGTTTCAGAAAGTACACAGAATCCAGATATACCAGATGAACGGTAATACCGTCCTGCTGCACGATGTCTTTACAGTGTTCACCGCGAGCAACCAGGCGGGTCCGTTCGTAGCCCGCGTAAACCGCTTCCGCCACTACCACAGCTTCAGCCACGGCCATGGCGATAAGTTCCGGATCGGGGAAATTCGGATTATGGCTGGACGACTGCAGAATGCAGATGGAATAGTCATCACCTCGCGAGAGGTAGACGGTTGTATAGATATAACTATCCTTCGCCAATAATGCGCCGTAGAACCTGTTATTCGTAAATGACCAGGCATAGGCCATACGATTTTCCAGCATGGCCGCTTTGGGGACGTCCTGGAGAAAAATCTGGGATTTGGCCAACATAATATTCCTGAAGCGTTCGATGCCCATGGCCTGACGCATCATGACCGCCAGATCCGCCAGGGTGGAGTTGGCACGGATACCGTCGCCGGTGACGACATAATTTGTCTGATCCATACCCAGCACGCGCGCGCGGTCGTTCATGCGTGTGGCCAGGGTTTCGGTGTTCTCAGCCAAGGCCTCCATAAGTGCCTGAGCGGACGCCTTGGAATCGTAGAAGAGGACACTGTAAAGGAGGAATTCGGGGCTGTATTTCTCACCGGCTCTGAGATCGATGGCCAGGATGTTCTCACTGCGTGATCGGTCTGCAACCCCTTGACTGATGGTTACAGGGATTTTGTTATCCAGATTCTCCAGGCTTTGGACGGCGAGCATGATGTTCACCGAGAGCGGCCCCTGGCGTAATACTTGAGCCTCTTTCTCAAATAGTGTGTTGCCGCGATCCAATTCGAACACATAATAAGCTTCTTCTTCAGTGGTCACTTCCGGCTGCCAGCTGTTCCGGCCGTTCGGCTCTGAGGGGAGAGGTGGAGTAGAAAACGCGGCCAGCACTAAGCTCGGAGAGAAAAAAGAGATCGTGACAGCGAGCGCAAATCCGCACAGGAGAGAAGTCCATAAACGCTGCTTAGATCTGCCGAACACTTCGTCACTTGCCTCCTTTTTCTGCGGATTTTGGTAGAGTGGAACAGGGACCCTATCTATTGTAATGTAATTGATTACGCTTATCGGTAAACAAATTATGATCTCCTAGGTTCACTTTACATATTATAAAGGAAAAAGTAGCCCTTACGGGTCGGACAAACAGTGAAATTTTGAACGAAATTGTTTCAGCTTTCTGTGCGACCGCTAAACTCTGTGCTGTGTTGTGGAGTATTTCAGCAGTAAACAGCTTCGGATCAACAGCGATTCCGCCCCGATCCATCCGGCGTTTTCAACTCTTTCGCATTCGGGTATAATTACGAGCATACTATCGAATGATATCAAGGCCTGTTGCGGACTAACTCTGCCACTGACCTGAGGACCTGTGAGGTTTATACATGACAAAGAGCCACCGAGGCGCCGGGCAAAGCCGTATCCGGACCATCGCTTTTATCCTACTTTCGCTAAGCATTTTACTGGTTTCATGTTCTTCTACCGGAACGGTAAGTGAAGTCTCTCTTTACGGCACTTACGGCAGTGATTTTGCGCTGCGTATTGCCAGGCGTTACCCGACGCGCGCTGCCGGTTCCGCTCAGGAGAAGGAGACCGCGACACTCATCTACGACGAACTGACGAGCTTGGGTTATGTCCCTGAACGCCAGCCATTTTCCCTGCCGACAGGTGGCAGTTCTGAGAACATTGTCGTCAATATCCCGGGTACGGGATTTATCGCGAATGAAGACAGCCTCGAGCAGTTTGATTATTCCATTTATGATCGCCGGGCCAAAGCCGAGGACGGCGTTTTCAGCC
>CAZJTS010000008.1:6054-23081 GCA_964548975.1 uncultured Fastidiosipila sp. | reverse complement strand
GCAGGTATCGTCCCTCCATAATGGCTTCATAGCGGTCACAGAAAGTCTCCGTCACCGAGCGGATCAGCTGAGAATGCACATGGACCACCCAGTTCTGAATGGCGTAGAGCTCCGGATTCTGAATCTTGCGGTCCAGCGCCTGAAGCAGCTTCTCGTCGAGCTCCTGTATCACCATATAGTATTCCAGTTTCAAGGGCTCTTCGACTTTGCGCAGTCGCTCAGTCTCATGAAGATAACTCTTTAATTGGCCAAATGTCAGCTTACCCTTCCTGGACGCATCCTCGATATCGGCGGTCCGATACGAGATATCATCCGCCGCTTCCATCAGATAGGTCAAGGGATGCCTGCTGGCACTGATACTGCCGGCATCAGCCGCAAAACTCAATTGCTTCAGATCCGGATGGCGTTCCTCGGCCTCCGAAGATGACTCCGAGGTCATCAGGAGCTCATCACCTGAGCGCAACCGGGCGGTCCCGGTCGCCTGCGTGATTTTCTCGAATAATTCCCGCTCCGCATAAAAGAAGCCCATCTTGTGATAGCGCACGTCTTCCGACGCCGGATCGATCATGAGTGAGCTCACCGGATACTTCATGAGCACATTCAACAGGCCGAAACTAAGATTCATACCGTATTCATCGACCAGATAATGCAGTTTCGAGACCAGGCGTAAAGCCTGCGCATTACCCTCGAAATTCTTCAGATCCTCCTGCATCTGGGGCGACAGCCACGCTTTCAGAGGCTTATCCCTGAAAGTCAACGTCTCCAGATGCGTTCGGTACCAGTCTTGCATAGTCGTCTCGCCGTAATGGCCGAAGGGCGGATTGCCGATGTCGTGGAGCAAGCCGGAACACAACAAGAGATCAGCAATCTCCTTTTGCTCTTTCTCATCAGGTGCTTGAGGGAAGTTCCTGTGCCTGAGCATACCGGACGTCTGTTCGCCCAGGGATTTGGCCAAAGACGAGACTTCAAGCGAATGAGTCAAACGCGTACGGACAAAATCGCTCTGGTCCAAGGGAAACACCTGAGTCTTGTCCTGGAGACGCCTGAACGATGCGCTCAGAATAATCCGGTGATAATCTTTTTCGAAGGGATTGCGACCATCATAAGCCTTCGCGCTGTCATTACTCATCCGCGCCCGCCGGTGACTCAGCAGATCCGGCCAGTTCAGCTGAAATTTGTCTTCCATACATTGCCCCTTCCCTTGTAGTCTCACCTAAGTATAACGCAGCCCCCGGTGTCCGTAGATAGATAATGTAGAGTTAGCCTTAATTGCTGCTTTGGCCATTATCCACAGCTTCAGCAATTGCTTCTCGGACTCTATTCATCAGCGCCTCCTGATAGTGCGCATCATGTGGGTATTCGGCAAAGGTTAGGGGTGAATCCAGGTCTTTTTCAATTAACTCGAGGACGAAGTCTCGGCCAGTCAGTGATTCCAGATACTCCAGTAAACGAAGATCCTGCATGGCCCGAGCCATGACCATCAGCCGGATCGACTCCTCAGGCTTGCCGTCCTTACCCGGGTAGACCACGAATGCGTCACCGCTGGGAAAGGCAGAGTCGGCATCGGTAACCCGGTAGGGATCGATCGGCCTTATCGAGAGGACGCTGTTATAGAAATTAAATCCCCAATGCAGGAAACCCTTGATATTGAACTTATAGAGCTGTAGGGCCAGAATGCGTGTTCTGTGGAGCGGCATACCGAAGAAACGGTTGCTCACCAGCTTGCCCTGCGAGGTACAGTAGTAGGCCCAGAGATCCTTGATGTCCTCTGCCAGAAAGTCCTCGATATGATTGGTTGCGACCACCGGATGTCTGACCGCACCTTCTTTATAGAGCTCGATATTGGATAAGGCATCAATCACCGTGAAGACTTCGAGGAGCGGGCGAACCTGATTAGCAGCCGCCTGATAGGCGTCCAGACTGCCTATGCCCGGTTCATCTGAGATATGAAACAGCGTCTGCTCTTTGATCTCTAAACGCCCCAGCTCCGCGATCAAGGCCGGTAGAAACTGTTCCAGGAAGTCCCTGTATTGCTCAGACGTTGCCTCCGTATGCCAACCGAAGCGCTTCTCCTCCCCGGCAGCCGTGGTCACCACAATCTTCGGCGCGAAACCCGCCCCCCACTGGGTAAATAAGTGAGGCATCTCAAAATAACGGATCCCTGCCGTCTGGCACATCCGGACCCAGCGCTCCAGATCCCGGAAGTCGAAGCTGTATTGCCCGTCCGTTTCCGTAATATTCACCAGTTGGACAGTCGTCCGCTCAGCGCCGACCCGGGTATCTAAGGGTGGCGTGAATACGGGCGTCAAAAGCATATTGATGCCCCGCTCAGCTGCGCATCGGGCGAAATTTCCGACAATTTCCCACCAAGCGTCACTTCGCGGCTCAACAGCATAGTAATCTGCCAAGCAATCCGTATGAAACCACTCGGTGTGTAAGAGTTTTTGCGCTGGCAGAGTTCCCGGCAGGACCTGAAGCTCAATGGACACCCGCCCCAGTTCCAGATTCTCCAGATCGGTCAGCTGAATTTCGAGCGTGTAGAGATCTTCATCTGCGGATTCAGGCACCTGTAGATCCACCCAGCCGCTCCGCCATTGTCCGGCGACGGAGACGCCGGCGGCTTTGGCCAGATCCTCCAAAACATCGGGAAAGAGCCCGGGTGCAGTGCGCTCATAGTGTTCATCGCGGTCGGGATGGGCCGGGTAAGCGGACGGAACCAGACCCACGGTCCGAAGCCTTGCCCAGGTGGCCAAAGTGCCTTCGGTCTTGAGTTGAATTCGGGTACTCCCGCGTTCAGCATGCGAACGCCAGGCAATCTGGCAGGACACCGTTTCACCGGCAATAGCCGTCAGGCGGAGGCGCTTCTCCCCTTCCAGCACCTGATCCGGGAAAATTCTGCCGAGCGTCGTTGGGATAATCAATTCATGCATGGGGCTACCTACCGATCTAAAAGCTATTTTCAGAGTAAATGAGTTAAAAGCTTAAGGCAATAGAGCCGGTTTAATCTGCCTTTAATCCCGGATCGCTACGCTATTTTAGGAAAGGTCATTCATCAGGATTTAAGGATAATTTACGAATTTGGCGGGACCTATTTCTTATACTTATCCGAGAAATCCATGCTACAATACGTGTTCAGAGTTTAGGAAGAGAGCTATGTTTAAGGATAAAACACTGTTAATTACCGGCGGGACCGGCTCATTCGGCAACGCCGTCCTGAAGCGTTTTTTGAAGACAGATCTGAAGGAGATCCGCATCTTTTCACGTGACGAAAAGAAGCAGGACGATATGCGCAGAGCCTTTCAGGACGACAAGCTGAAATTCTATCTGGGTGACGTCAGAGATCTGGACAGCCTGAAGCCGGCTATGTTTCAGGTCGACTATGTTTTTCACGCAGCCGCTCTGAAACAGGTGCCCTCCTGCGAGTTCTTCCCCATGGAAGCCTACAAAACCAATGTCGTGGGTACAGACAATGTCCTGACCGCCGCGATCGACAGGGGTGTCCGGAAAGTCATTTGCTTATCGACGGACAAAGCCGCCTACCCGATCAATGCCATGGGCATTTCCAAAGCGATGATGGAAAAGGTCTTTAAGGCCAAATCGCGCACAGTCGATCCGGCCAAAACCTTGATCTGCGGCACGCGTTACGGGAATGTGATGGCCTCCCGCGGGTCCGTCATTCCGCTTTTCGTCAATGAAATCCGGAACGGCAACCCTCTCACCGTCACCAACCCCGAAATGACACGCTTTCTCATGAGTCTCGATGAAGCAGTAGAACTTGTCCTATACGCCTTCGAGCATGCAGAGGCCGGCGATCTCTTCGTCCAGAAATCCCCTGCTTCCACCATCGGCGACCTCGCCCAGGCCGTCAAAGAGCTGTTTAATGCCGACAACGAAATCCGCCTGATCGGCACACGCCACGGCGAGAAACTCTACGAGACCTTGCTCACGACCGAAGAATTCCAGGTCGCCGAAGATCTGGGCGACTTCTATAGAGTGCCCATGGATAAAAGAGATCAGAACTACGAGAAATATTTCACTGAAGGTACGATCGACTACAGCGCTTCTCACGGCTACAACTCGGATAACACCTATCGCTTAAATATCGAGCAGATCAAAGCCAAACTCCTCGAGCTCGACTTCATCCGCGAAGCTTTGAAAGACAAGGGCGCTTAGCCCTTCATCATATAATCCAGGATTTTGACCGCGTCATCCGGCTCGTGGGCCACGATCTCGATTTCGTCGAGAACACCATCTGAGAATGCTTGGGCCAAAGAAAAGTACTGCGATATTTTGGACTTTAAATTGATCCTGTCCCCTTCATCGGTGACGAGCTCGACCTTGCCGTGACAGCTGTCCAACAGAGCGAAGAAGCCCTCGATATCCTTAATATTATAGAGTTTCATGAAGTTTTCCCTTTCCGGTAACTTTTTGACTAGACTTAATAGTTAAATCTTAATACAATGCTTTTTATCAATTGATACAGTATTTTGTTCTAGAAAGATTATAATCTAGGAAGAGCAAATAATTTTGTATCCATTATAGAATGAAAGAGGTACTTGATATGTCACAGATTGATCCATTTTCAGCAAACGTCTCCCGCCCTACCTTACTGAGACTTCCCTCATACCTGGACGTTGTCCAGAGAGCTCGTAAGGAGAACATCGCTCGCCTTTCCTCAGCAGAGATCGGTGATGAATTAGGTTACGGTAGTGTTCAGGTGCGCAAAGACCTTGCCAGCATCAGTAACGCAGGTAAACCCCGTACCGGATTCGACATCGTCCAGTTGGAAAAAGACATCCGCAAAGCGCTCGGCTATGATGATGAGCGTAACGCGATCGTCGTCGGCGTCGGCCACCTGGGCCGCGCACTCATGAATTACGAAGGCTTTAGCGGTAATGGCCTGAATGTACTGGCCGGTTTCGATATCGAGCCCAGTTCAGACGAGAATCTCGGCCGGAAAGTCTTTCACATCTCCACCATCAAAGAATTCTGCGAAAATAATGAAGTTGATCTCGCCATCCTGACTGTCCCCGCTCAGGAAGCCGATAATGCGGCGAAAGAGATCGTTGATGCCGGCCTCAAAGCCATCTGGAACTTCACACCTACTACGCTGCATGTGCCTGCCGATGTCATTGTCCAGAACGAGAATATCGCCGAATCTCTCGGCCTGCTCTGGTACAGACTGAAGACGGAGGATTTTGATGGCTGAGATCAAAGGAGAAAAGCCGCTGATCCTGGCGTTTAACGTCACCGAAGACACTTCGGAAGGCCAAAGATTAAGAGAGCTCGCCCGTGAGAAAAATATTGAGGTCAAGGATGTCTTGGTCGCTGATTTCTCGCAGAAGCTTGGTGCTGTCGCAAGTCTAGACGGTTACGAAAGGGACGCCGAACCTTATACGGGTGACCATCCCACGCACAGTATCGTCTGGTTCATTTCAGTGGATCGGCCCGATATCGGCTGGATCTTACAGGAGTATTCAACCAGCTCGGGTGTGAAGTCGATCGACCTGAAGGCTATTCTCACAGAGCTGAATGTCAACTGGACCCTGGAAGCGCACTATGAGGAGCTGCAGCAAGAGCACAGGCTCATGCAAGCCTACACCTTCCTCCTCCATGCCCGCGGCGCCTTCGACTCGATGGATCCGGCGGATTACACCGAGGAGAGTCTCGCGCATCTCGATAAAGAGATTACCGAGGCCGAGATTCCGGTTAAAGCCATGCAAAAAGGCCAGGAAGTTGATCCTGACGAATTAGAGGCACTGGCTAAACGCGTTCGCACCGCTTACCAGGGATTGGTACCACATATTTAAACCTGTTGGCAACCTAGTTGCAAATAAAAAAGAGCCTTCGGGCTCTTTTTTCTATATGCGTTTCTAAACAGTTACCAACCGAGTTGGTAACGGGTTGGTTCGCTTATCTTAGTTGTTCTGAGCTGCGATTGATTTTGGCCAGGAGCGGTGAATAGTTCTTCTTCGTCACAATCGACCAGAGTTCGCCGGGACTTAAGCGCGGCAGTTCGAAGCTCGGTGCCGGGAAGCGGTGAAGCTTACTGATATCATTCCTTACGGCCTGTTTCAGACGGATAGCAATGACGGAAACCATGACTTTCACACAGTTCTCGATTGCCATCGTCAAGTCACGTTCAGGTGAAGCCGGCAGCGCTCTATAGCGTTCAACGTTCGCCTTGAGCGTCTCCTTGATCTCATCAACGGTCTCGTAGGCTTCGAAATCACCCAGCCAGTCCGTTTGATTCAGGCGACCCTTAACGGAGTTCCGGTAATTATCCAGGAAATCTTCGTACTGGAGATGCTCACGTTTAGGCCCTATACCGGAACCGATGTGCGCTCTGCAGAAAAAGTCCGTGATGTAGTGGCAGATCAGGCCCATCTGAAATGACAGCAGTAAATCGGGCTGTGTTGCATCTTCATTGGTAGAAAGCGAACATACACGGTCGATAAACTTTGCGACATAAGACCATGAAACGGTGTAATAATGCGCATGCGTCCAGACCAGAGGACTATAATCGGCAACGACGTTACCTGCTCTGAATAATTTTTTACTGATGTGGATCGGGAATACTTTAGTTGCTTCTTCGTAAACTAGCTTTGATATATAGACATGGGATTCTAAATTCATTACTGTAGTGTTTTCCTTTACTCATACGTCTTCAGTATGATGTTGATATCACTTACACAAACCTTTGTGAGTATAACAGCTCTATGTTAACGGACGGTATGATTTTAGTCATTTCCTGGAGATTCGCTTGCCTGCAGTAATATGCCCTGAAACATTTACATTTTTTGTATAAAGTGCACAATAATCTGGCAACGATCTTCAAGAAGTATACTACAAATACTTTCCATATACAATTAAGATCTGATTTCTGCTAGAATTATCCGTACCGTCTTTGCGTATAAGGAGTCTCTAATGATAGAAAAAATCTGGGCTGAGGCAGCAGTCCTGTTACAAGATGAAGTGTCCGATATATCCTTTAATACTTGGTTGAGCCCGCTTAAACCGGGAGTCATGAATGACAATCATTTCTATTTGATCGCTCCCAATGATTTCCATGTGACCTATTGCGAAGGCTATAAACCCCTGATCATGAACACTTTGAAGCAGCTCACGTCCCGCGAATTTGATATTCATTTTGTCTTGTCCAAAACCGAGGCTGAAGAAGAACTCAATGCCAAAGACTTTTCCGGCGAACGCCTAATTCCTTTAGATGTGCAAAGCCATACGACGCATCATAATCAGGGTAAGCTGAATCCGCATTTCAGTTTTGAGAATTTTATTGTCGGTAACGGCAACCGCTTTGCACAGGCCGCCTGTGTGGCTCTGGCGCAAAACCCCAATGTCAATAATTTCAATCCCATTTTCCTTTATGGCGGCTCCGGTCTGGGCAAAACGCATCTCATGCATGCTATCGGTAACTACATTAATAAGAACTTCCCGGACAAAAAGCTGCTTTACGTTCAGACCGAGCAGTTCGTCAATGAATTTATCTACACGATTCAGGAAAACAATTACGATGTATTCCGTAACAAGTATAGAAACTGTGATCTCCTGCTCATCGACGATATTCAGTTCATTGCCGGTAAAGAGCGGATGCAAGAAGAATTTTTCCATACCTTTAATGCCTTGCATCAGGCGGGCAATAACATTGTCATGACCTGTGATAAACCGCCCCAGAGTCTGCTGACCCTGGAAGAAAGGCTGAGAACACGCTTTTCTTCAGGCTTAATTGTGGATATTCAGCCGCCTGATTACGAAACTAGAGTCGCTATCCTGCGCCACAAAGCCGAGATCAATCGGGCAGACATTTCCGAAGAAGTCATCGATTATATGGCAAACAATATTACTTCGAACATCCGTGAACTCGAAGGGGCTTATAACACGGTGATGGCCTATTCCCTACTCGCCGGCACGATGAATTTAGATACGGCTCAGGAAGCGCTGAAAGATATTATTCAGCCGAAATCGATCAAGCAGGTCACACCTGAAATGATTATTGAAATGGTGGCCGGCTATTACAACATCACGCTCAGAGACATCACCTCCAATCGACGTTCGAAGAATATTTCAGATCCGCGCCAGGTGGCCATGTATCTGTGCCGAAATGTCCTGAATATGCCTTTCAAAAAGATCGGTGATGTTTTTGGCGGCAAAGATCATACGACAGTCATGCACGCCTGTACAAAAGTTGAAAAACAAATCAGAGACGGTGATCAGGAATTACAAAATGATCTGGATAATATCCGCAAGCGGATTGTCGTCTAGTTATCCTACAAAAACGGTGGATATGTTGAAAATTCACTGGGGATAACGGTGGACAAGTGGGTCTTAAACTATTCATCCACAATCCGGACTTTTTATCCCCAGCGCTGTCAACAGTCTGTCAACACAAGAAAAAATCTGTAGAACTTGTAGACTCCGAGCTTTGCCGAGTTATCTACATTATCCACTGCAGTATAAGAATAAGAGTGTTAAAATAACTAATAGTTAACTGTTAAATACAGGGCCAAAATTGTTTCAGAGGGAGTTTCATCAATGAAGATTCTATGTTCCAAGGATAAGCTATCCAGTGCAATTTCCTATGCTCAACGTGCCGTCTCTATACGCTCTACTTTAGCACTTCTGGACGGTATTCTTTTTGAAGCAACGAATGAACATATCAAGCTGACAGGTTTCGATATGGAGACCGGTATCGAAGCTATTCTGCCCGGAGACGTGTTTACAGAAGGCAGCATAGTCATCAATGCCAGGATGCTCTATGAGATCGTTAGAAAGCTTCCTGAGGACGTTGTGACCATCGATGTGGACGATCACATGATAGCAACGATCAGCTCCGGCAACTCTCAATTCAAGATTAAAGGCATGAATAGTGAAGGCTATCCCAAACTCCCCGAGCTCGAGGAAGTTCAGAAGGTCACTATCCCGCAGAATACCCTACGCCAGATGATCGCTCAGACCATCTTCGCGGTCTCCACCGACACAGCCCGGCCCTCATTCAACGGTATCTTATTCAACAGCAAAGCCGACCATCTGGAACTGGTAGCTGTTGACGGTTTCCGACTGGCGCTGAGACGCGAAAATATGGAAGAAGAAATTCCTGAATCCAAGTTCCTCATCCCCGGTAAGGCATTACGCGAAATTCAGAATATTCTTGGCGACACAGGCGAAGTGGAAATCTTCACCGGCAAAAACAACATTCAGTTTGATATGGGTGATGTCATGCTCATTGCCCGCCTGATTCAGCAAGAATTCATGAACTACAACAGCATTCTCCCGCAGTCCTCTTCCACAACTGTGGTTGTTAATACCAAGGAATTCCAGCAAGCGGTTGAACGTGCCGCCCTGATCGTTCCCTCTGAAGACAGACGTTTTCCGATGAACCTGACTTTTGACCGTTACAAGACTATGATCATCCAGGCGAATACTGAGCTGGGAAATCTCTATGATGAGATCCCGGTGACGATGGAAGGTGAAGATCTGGATGTCGACTTTAACCCCAGATACTTTATCGATGCGTTGAAAGTCATTCCCGATGAGACCATCCAGCTTACCTTTAACGGACCGGTTGGCCCTTGTGTAATCCGTCCCACGGAAGGTGATGCATATTCTTATCTGGTGCTTCCTTTACGGAAATAAGTACAGGTTCTGGCATAATTTATGATCTTACATGGGATTACCCTCGAGAATTTCCGAAATTATGCCGAACTGAATCTCTCCCCCTCCCCTGGCCTGAACATTCTTTACGGCAATAATGGCCAGGGCAAAACCAATGTCATGGAAGCAATCTATCTCTGCGCCTGCGCCAGGTCTCATAGAACCTCTAAAGACGCTGAACTTATCAAGCACAAAGAAAATTACTATGCTATTGAGTTAGCCTATCGCTCATCATTCGGTCAAGCGGTTGATAACAACTACGCAGAAACCGTTGGCATCCGTTACAAACAGATGGCAACGGTTGGTAACTCATTTAAACGAGAGCTATTTAAAGACGGCATCTTAATACCGCGTATCGCGGATTTTGTGGGCACCTTCCACGCTGTGATGTTTGCGCCGGAGGATCTATCGATCGTTAAGGACGGCCCCGGCAACCGACGCAGATTTCTCGATCTTCTGTTGAGCCAGATTAAACCAAGTTACTTCAGGAATCTTCAAAATTTCTCACGGATTTTGAAACAACGTAATACACTACTTAAACAAATTAAAGAGTCTGTCCAGTCTGATGAACTCCATAGTGGTCAGTTGGCAATCTGGGATGAACAGTATGCAACGGTTGCAGCTTCGTTGATAACGGAAAGAATTCGTTTAATCGATAAGCTTACTTTTTGGGCGAGTGATATACATAGTAAGATATCCGGTGGCAAGGAAGTGCTCGGCTTAAAGTATCGGACAATTCCCGGGATCAGCATAGACATGCAATCAGATGCAACCGTTGAATTGATTTTGCAACGCTTACAACGTGAACGTAGAGACGACATTTTCAGAGGCAATACATCGACAGGTCCTCATAGGGATGACTTCGATATTCTGATTGACGGCTTCCCTATGAAAAGCTTCGGATCTCAAGGACAGCAGCGCACAGCAGTCCTGTCCTTAAAGATGGCGGAGCTCGAGATCATTCGACACTCGGTAAACGAATCTCCGGTACTCTTGCTTGACGATGTGCTTTCCGAATTGGACATCGGCCGAAGAGAGCATCTTTTAAACAGCTTGCAACACGTCCAGATTTTCGTTACCTGTACCGATCCGGATCAGTTGGACCACAATTGGTTACTCCAGGCGGGAAAGACCTCACCGACGTATTTTCATGTAGAATC
This sequence comes from uncultured Fastidiosipila sp., assembly GCA_964548975.1. Taxonomy (GTDB): domain Bacteria; phylum Bacillota; class Clostridia; order Saccharofermentanales; family Fastidiosipilaceae; genus JAAYZH01. The sequence goes on along the minus strand of CAZJTS010000008.1, from coordinate 12,252 downwards.
CGGGTCGGCCACAGAGGTTTCTAATCAAGGGATTTAGGGGTGGCTGTGCTATAATGTATATACATATCGGTGGTGAATATCAGCTTGCAGCGCGATTCATAATAGGTATTTTTGATCTGGACCAGATCACAGGCAGCAAAGACAGAGGAACGGTTTCGTTTTTAAAACATCTGGAAGAGAATTCTCTTCTTGAGCCGGTTTCGCCTGATTTACCAAGGTCACTTGTTTTGACTCTTGACAGAGCCTACCTCTCACCTATATCGACCGGTACATTAAGACAAAGACTAAGTGATAACAGTTACTAACTGCTCACAAAAAAATTCGAGGGTAATATGACAGAAAATAATGAACAGAATTTTGCTGAGGACTTCGAACTGGAATCTTCTGACGAAACGCTACGGAATGAAGCGGATAACCTTCATGCCATGGCAGAAATCGATGATGACTTCGTTGAAGTTCTCATTGATACAAGTTCACAGGATAAATTCGAAACCATCAATCGCATGCGTTATGAGGATTCCGATATCCAGGTTCTCGAAGGTTTGGAAGCGGTTCGTAAGCGCCCTGCGATGTACATCGGTGATGTCACTCCCAGAGGGTTACATCATCTAATCTATGAGATCGTTGCCAACTCCGTTGACGAGGCGTTGGCCGGCCGTTGCGAAGATATCTGGGTGACGTTGAATAAAGATGGTTCCGTTACCGTTAAAGATGACGGTAGCGGTATCCCCGTCGGTATCCACCCGAAGATGGGTATTCCCACTGTCGAAGTGGTTCATACTGTGCTCCATGCCGGAGGAAAATTCGGCGGTGGTGCTTATAGCATTTCCGGTGGTTTACACGGCGTTGGTGCTTCCGTTGTCAACGCGTTGTCTGAATGGATGGATGTTTACGTCACCCGTGACAACAAGGTTTATGAGATTGGTTTCCAAAGAGGTTTAACAACCAACCCCTTGAAAGTTGTTGCAACAACTGACAACGGTGCAACGGGTACAACAACGACGTTTAAACCGGACAACGAGATATTCCCTGACGTCAACTTTGATTTCTCCGCTATGATAACCCGTTACCGTGAAATGGCGTTTCTCAACAAGGAAGTCAGGATTACTCTGGTTGATGAGAGGGACGAGGAACATCGTCAGGAAGTCACCTTACATTATGAAGGCGGAATCATTGCCTTCGTTGAGTATATGAACCGTAAGAAGGAAGTTGTCCACGAGCCGCCGATCTATATCGCAAGTCGTCAGGGAGATTCCTTCGTTGAAATGTCGTTGCAATATAACACCTCTTACGTTGAAAGTGTTTACTCCTATGCCAACAACATCGCAACATTTGAAGGCGGATCCCATTTAACCGGGTTTAAATCTGCGTTGACAAAGGTTGTCAACGACTATGCGCGTAAGAATGGTTTCCTTAAAGAGTCTGATGTAAATCTAACAGGTGAAGACGTTCGAGAAGGCCTCTGCGCGATTATCAGTGTGAAGCTACCTGAGCCGCAATTCGAAGGTCAGACGAAGTCTCGATTGGGAAACAGTGAGGTTCGAACAATCGTTGAGCAGGTCATGAATGAGAAAATGGCCGTCTTCCTGGAAGAAAACCCTCAGACTGCTAAAGCCATTATTGAGAAGACTATGGCAGCATCGCAAGCCCGTATAGCAGCCCGTAAGGCTCGTGAGATGACGCGTCGTAAAACGGCTTTTGAGTCCAATGCGCTCCCGGGCAAGCTGGCAGACTGTCAGAGCAATGACCCGACCCTGAGTGAATTATTCATTGTTGAGGGTGACTCTGCCGGCGGTACAGCCAAGACCGGACGTGAGAGAAAATATCAGGCCATACTGCCGCTCTGGGGTAAGATGCTGAATGTTGAGCGCTCACGAATTGATAAGGTCTATGCCAACGAGAAGTTGCAACCGGTTGTCTTGGCGTTGGGAACGGGTATCGGTGAAGACTTCGACATCAGTAAACTCCGTTACCATAAAGTCATCATCATGGCTGATGCTGACGTCGACGGAGCTCATATACGTACACTCCTGATTACCTTCTTCTACCGCTATATGAAACCCTTGGTAGATGCCGGACATGTTTATATAGCCTGTCCGCCGCTCTACAGAGTTTATGAAGGAAAAGAAGGCTACTACGCCTACGATGAATCCGATGTAGAAGAGATCAAAGAGCAAACCGGTTGGAAGAACCCGAAACTCCAGAGATACAAAGGTTTAGGTGAAATGGACGCCACCCAGCTCTGGGATACCACCATGGATCCTTCGAAGCGTAAGCTCCTGAAAGTTACCGCAGCAGACTTCCAGAATGCTGACGAAACACTGGATCTCCTGATGGGCGCCAAGGTTGAACCGCGTCGTAACTTTATTCAGGATAACGCCCAGTACGCTGTCATAGATGCCTGATGTTCCACGTGGAACATTGTAATAAAGGTGTAATGCTATGAATGAAGAAGTACAAAACCTCCCCTTGTTTTCTGTGGTACCTGATCCCAATCAGCCCCGGAAAACATTCAATGAAACGAGCCTGGCAGAGCTTGCCGCCTCTATAGCTGAGAATGGCGTGATATTACCAATCATTGTTAGTCCTATTGGTAACGACAAGTACCAGATCGTTGCAGGTGAACGCCGTTGGCGTGCTTCAGTGATAGCGAAAACCCCCACAATACCGGCGATTGTCAGGGATTTGGGGCCATTGCATCGCCAGTTGCAAGCGTTGTTAGAGAATGTGCAACGCTCAGATCTGAATCCGCTTGAAGAAGCCAACGCTTACCAACAGTTGCAAGAAGAGTTTTCCCTGTCTCACGAAGACATTGCTCAAACGGTTGGTAAGAGTAGAGCAACCATTACCAACAGTTTACGCTTGTTGAAACTCCCTGACTTTGTCAGAACCTGTATCCGAGATGGAAATTTAACGAGTGGTCATGCGAAAGTACTTCTGGGTTTTCATAATGAAGCCGACATGATTTATTTAGCCGGCATGATCATTGATAAACAGCTGTCTGTCAGAGAGGCGGAAGATGCTGCGATCGCCATGCGGAAACGTCATTCAACGGACCAAGACGAAACAAACTCTGAAACAACCGTTACCAAGAGCATGCAACAGTTGCAACTACAAAAAGAATACGTTGAAAACGGTTTAACCCGTTACTTCGGTACGCAAGTGAAACTCATCACTGACCCATCGTCTGCAGGTTCAATCCAGATCAAGTTCCATGATGCTGCGGATCTCGAACGCATCTGCGAGATTATGGGCTATACAGAGTCCTAGCAGACCTTCAAATTTACTCTTCAACCTTTTCCGGTTTGGCTTTACGACCGAAGATTCTTTCCAGCAGTCGAGGTTTCTCCTGATTCATCATCGCTTTCATCAGTAGTGTATCAGCTCGCATGCGGGCTTCCTCGTGTTGACGCCGCTCGGCTTCAGAAGCTTTGCGATCTGCTTCACGTAGTGTTCTGGATTCTGTGAGCTCGCGTTTCAGTTCTTCTATTTCATGCATCAGACGTTTGTTGTCATCTCGCAAATACTGCAGGAGTTCTCCTTGGGCGTTGTCAACTGTTGCATCATCGTTACCATCCGTTGGAAACGACTTGGTTTCATCTTCTGGAGTAAAAGGATTGTCGATTCCCATCATTTCAGATAGTTTTTCAACACCAGGTTTCGTGAGCGATTTTCTACCACCTTTGGTTGAAAGGTAGGGCTCAAGCGTTTCCTGGTCGAGTTGCAAGCGTTTGTAAACGGCTTGCGTCGTAATGTCGAGCAGCGTTGCAACTTCTAAGATCGAATAAATATCATCCATAATACCCTCACTCTGATTTGTTCTAAGTTGATAACTGTTGGTAACAATTATAAACAAGTTGCCTTGCGTTGACAATCGGTTTAAACCAAAGACCTGACCTAATTTGAATGAATAAGTGAAGAGCAAAATTCAGTGTATAGGTAAATAGCTACGAATACTCGATAACAACCAGTTACCAACGGTTGGTAAGCATTGGCAATTGTTGGCAACGCCAACTCAAGCAGTAAAAATGTAAACAATAAATCACAAGTAAGCATATCTACTCTGGAAACAAGCGCTTCAATGACATAATTTCTTGCTTTTATAAATATGTTTATGCTATTTTTGAACTAGTTTATCGGCGAGAGATGCTGATAAGTAATCGATGTTCATTCAAAATCTGTCTACGAGCATCGTAAATTCTTCGCACCAGCGCCAAGTCAAACAGATAATGTCAATGACAGTTGCGGTCTGCAGTGGAGAGTTTGGTTGGAGGCAACTATACGTGGAAGACGGCTGGTTACGCAGTGTGCTGGCTTTAACTTCAGTTCCAAATCCGCAGGAAAGCGGTAATGTCTGGGTTGAAATTTTCATAATTGTAATATTGCTAATCGTTAATGGATTCTTTTCAGCAACGGAAATGGCAATCGTGTCTGCAAATGACAATCGCATCAGAAATGAAGCTGAAAACGGCAATCGCGCTGCTCAGCGTGTCATGCGCTTCATATCTAATCCCGGTAGCTTTCTTGCTACTATTCAGGTCGGTGTCACTATCGCAGGTTTTTTATCCTCGTCTTTTGCGGGTCAAACCTTCGCTTCTAGACTAGCCTGGGCCATTCAGCCCGGCGGACCGACCTCTTTAGTCTCTCAACTGTCTCTCGTCTTAGTGACGCTCGTGACCTCTTTCTTATCGATCGTTTTGGGCGAGCTGGTGCCGAAGCAGATTGCTTTGGCCAATCCTGAAGCCTTTGCGAAAAAGGTTGTTGGTGCCCTGCGCTTCTTCGATGCGGTATTAAGGCCATTCGCCTGGTTAGTCACTCGCTCAACCCGCGGTATCCTGAAACTTCTCAGAATTAACCCGGATGATAATCGCGCAGTTGCCTCAGAAGAAGAGATCCGGATGTTGCTCGACCAGGGCAAGCGTTCCGGGAGTATCCTTTCGAACGAGAGCGATATGATCGTGAATATTTTCGAGTTTAACGACAAGGAAGTTTCAGAGATCATGACCCACAGAACGTCGGTTGTCGGTTTGAAGCTGACGGCTACGCTCGAGGAGTGTGTGGACATAGCTGTACACGAAAAATACAGCCGTTTGCCGGTCTACGATGATGACCTGGACGACATTACCGGTGTCTTACATATTAAAGATCTGCTTTTCTACCTGGCTAACGAGAAATCCAGAGAGGTTTTCGATCTGAGAACGCTCTTGCGTGAGCCTTACTGGGTGCCGGAAAGCAAGAATGTTGATCAGCTTTTCCGTGAGATGCAGATCGAACACGTGTCTTTGGCCGTTGTAATTGATGAATACGGCGGGACAGCGGGTATTGTGACGATCGAAGACCTGCTCGAGGAGATCGTCGGTAATATTCAGGATGAGTACGATGAAGAAGACTACGATATAACGCCGAATGAGGACGGCAGCCATGTTTTGAGCGGCTTGCTGTCGCCGGAAGATATCAATCGCGTGTTGCCTGATGCGTATTTCCCGCCGGATGAGACCGACGACTACGATACGATAGCCGGCCTGATTATAGCTATGCTGGGCCGAATTCCGGATAGCGATGAGCAGCCCGAAATCACGTATCGTAATATGACATTTACGGTTTTGGCCATGGATGATAAGCGGATCGACCGCGTCAAGCTGATTATCAATCAGCCGGTACGTGAATACGAGCAGGATCTGAGGGAGAAAGAAGAGTACCTGGATCGTGATCGGGATCAGGATAGTCATAACGGCCTGGAGAATGATTACGCCCAATATGAGGACTAATTAGGGGCTGAAACGACAGTTTGAGCTGTCGTGAGAGGCCTTGCTGAGGGAGACTTTTGAAGTTGCGCCCTGTGAGCTAAAACTCTATAATGATCTGAATTTACTTCTACGGAGTTGGACAAGAGAAACTATGGCTAGAGAAAATAAGGAAATCGTGTACGAATCAAAGACTGAGCAGTCACGCAAAGAGCGTGAGGCTCGGATCCGGGCGATGCGTACCAAAGAAGGTGGCAAAAAGCCTTTTAAGAAGAGTAACAGGAGACGCAATCGCATCCTGACGGGCGTCATTACAGCGGTGCTCGCAGTGATCATTCTGGTCTATCTGCTCTGGACGCTGGGTATACCGCAGCGGACCTTGAACGCGTTGAAGATCGCAGATCAGAATGTGCGTGTCACCGACTATAACTTTACCTATTATTCCAACGTCAAT
>CAZJTS010000008.1:2185-6044 GCA_964548975.1 uncultured Fastidiosipila sp. | reverse complement strand
TACCTATACACAGTATTTCGGTGGCGGCGGTTTATTGGATATGCGCGGCTCATCTCAGGCTGTGACCGGTGAGGATATCACCTGGGGCCAGTTCTTTGATCGGTCTGCTGACGAGGCGATCGTTGAAGAGATGACGCTTTACAAAAAGGCGCAGGAAGCCGGTTACGAGCTGGAAGAAACCGACAAGATGGAGGTTGAGAATTATATTCGCTCCATGCAGATGCAGGTCGGCAAGCCCGTGGACTTCGAGCTCTATCTGGAATCGCTATACGGCAAGGGCTTTTCTGTAGCCAGTTTCCAGAGAATCCTGGAAAGACAGGCGCTCATCAGTAACTATATGGAAGCTGCGCCTGCTACCTATGAAATTTCCGATGAAGAGATAGAGAAAAACTACGAGAATGATCCTAGTCTCTATGACCTGGTGACCTACAACAGTTTCACGCTGGTCACACCTCAGAAGAATTCTGATGACAGCGACATGACCACCGAAGAGAAGGCCAAGTCTAAGGAAGATACCGAGAAGTTGGCTGAAGAAATCACTGAGAAGATTGAATCCCCTGAGGATATTCTGGAGCAGGCCAAAGCCAATGCCTCGGAAGATGACCAGGAGAAATTCGAAGGCGACGAGGATGTCACGCTGGTAGAAGATGCGACGAAACGTCAGGTGCCGACGACCGATATGCAAAACTGGCTCTTCGATAAGGAGAGAAAAGAAGGTGACACGAAGTACTTCGCTGTAGGTAACAACTTCGAGATCGTTTATTTCGGATCTCGCACGAAGGATACGCGCCAGACGACCAGTTTCAGCGTTTCAACCTTCTCCTTGAAAAATGCCGACGGATCGGACAGGGAAGAGGAGGAGATCGAAGAAACACGTAAGGCTGCCTCCGATCTTGCCGATTCTCTGAAAACGGCAGCTGATGTCACAGCGTACGATGTCGCCGTGGCTAAGCCTAACGAAATCAAGGCGGCCAAAGCCGTGACCCATGAAGAGATCAACGGTGCCGGCGCCAGCGGTATTGATAGAAAAGTTCTGCACTGGGCTTTGTCCGAAGATGCCAAAGAGGGGACTGCCCGGGCAATTGAGACGGACAGTGCTATCCACGTTGTCCTGATCACCGAGCGTCAGGATACCGAGAGCTGGTATGTCCAGAACAAGCTTTATGCACAGCACAGCAGCTTCAATGAAGACATGGAAACATGGAGCAAAGAAGCCGGCGAAGCGGTCCAGAGAGTCTATCCCGGCTACTGGCTAATCCCTTAAATACACCTTGTAGAGCCCCGTAAAGGCCGAAAAATGCGGTTTCTACGGGGTTTTGTCAATTCTCTTTTGTGAAAAGAGAGAATATACAGTCCTGAAAATGGAAAAATCTCCAAAAAATAGAAAAGCCCTTGACAAAGCGGGATTTTATTGATTCCCTTTTTCGACGATGGTATCATCATTAGACGTTTATGCCCTCTTGTAGGGCTATTTGTGTCCAAAACGGTGCTGAGTTCTTCAGCACACAACGGTCGCTAACCGTAAAGTGAATATGAGGTGAATCACAATATGCTGCATCCTGAAAAGTTCGGGCGTTCTGAGCGTATGTCCTATTCCAAGCTGGATGAAGTCATTGACATGCCTGACCTCGTTGATATTCAGAAAGAATCCTATAAATGGTTTATCAACGAAGGTCTCAAGGAAGTTCTCGAATCTGTATCTCCCATTGTAGACGATGGCACAGGTGAAATCGAGCTCAGTTTTCTGGAAACAGAATTCGAGATCGACTCGCCGATCCTGTCTATCGAAGACTGTCGCGAAAGAGATGCGAATTACGAAGCTCCCCTGAAGATGAAGGTCAGGCTCAATAATAAACGGGATAATATCAAGAAAGATCAGATGATCTTCATTGGCGATTTCCCGATCATGACTGAAACAGGTACTTTCATTATTAATGGTGCCGAAAGAGTTATTATCAGTCAGCTGGTTCGTTCGCCCGGTGCGTATTACACCCCGGTCAAGAACAACAAAACGGGTAAGGATCTCTATGCTACCCAGATTATCCCGAACCGCGGTGCCTGGATTGAATATGAAACCGATCACAATGACGTGATCTCCATTCGTGTGGACCGGACACGTAAGTTCCCCTTGACGGTGTTCCTGCGTTCTTTGGGCTACGGTACGAATGACGAAATCATCGAGAACTTCGGTGATGACGAGCGTATCCTCGCAACCCTGGCCAAAGACAACACCCACACCAGAGACGAAGGTCTCCAGGAACTCTATCGTAAGCTCCGTCCGGGTGAACCTGTTTCCGTAGAAGGGGCCGAGTCGCTCCTCAACAATATGTTCTTCGACCCGCGTCGCTATGATTTGGCCAAAGTCGGGATCTACACCGTCAACCGCAAGTTTGCGCTGGCCAGCCGGATCCAAGGCCACAAGGCCGCGGAAGACGTCGTCTCGGTGGACGGCGAAATTCTGGTTTCAGAAGGCGAGATTATCTCTGAAGATGCCGCCTGGGAGATCCAGAACTACGGTATCAATGAAGTAAGAATTATCCCGATTATCGAAGTCGGTGACATGTTTGCTGAAGGCGCCGGTGAATTCCAGGTGATCGGTAACAGCCGCGTTGACGCAAAGCGTTATCTGGCGAATTTCTTCCCCTCAGAGGTGATGGATCAGGTCAAGCCTGAAGCGCACGGGATCCGGGAGATGGTGCGTCTGAGCAGACTGCGCAGTATCGTTGCCGAAGCTCAGGGCGGAGGCGGCGATGTGGCCGCGACCATCAATGCCTTGCTGAAAAAGCACAGTGAAGAGCTTTGTCCGAAGCACCTGACCGTTGAAGACATCATTGCTTCCGTCAGCTATCTGGTCGGCCTCTATCACGATATCGGCAAACTCGATGACATCGATCATCTGGGGAACCGTCGTGTGCGTTCGGTCGGTGAGCTCTTGCAAAATCAGATGCGTGTCGGCTTCACCCGTATGGAGCGCGTGGTGCGTGAGAGAATGCGTTCTCTGGCGGATCTGGAAACTGCGACACCTCAGCAGCTGATCAACACCCGCCCGATCAGTGCGGCGATCAAGGAGTTCTTCGGATCTTCACCTTTGTCCCAGTTCATGGATCAGCATAACCCGCTGGCGGAGTTGACCAATAAGCGTCGTCTGTCGGCCTTAGGCCCGGGTGGTTTGAGCCGTGACCGTACGAACTTCGAAGTCCGAGACGTACACACGTCCCACTATGGCCGTATCTGTCCGATCGAGACCCCTGAAGGTCCGAACATCGGTCTAATCAACTCGTTGGCAACGTATGCCAAGATCAACGAGTACGGTTTCATTGAAACGCCCTACCGTATATACGACAAAGTGAACCAACGTATTACCAACGAAGTTCGCTACATGACCGCCGATGAAGAAGATTATTTTTACATCGCTCAGGCCAATGAAGAGCTCGACGAAGAGGGCCGTTTCAAATCCAAGAAGATCACAGTGCGTCTGCTCGACAAGTTCCAGGAGATTTCACCCGATAAGGTTGACCTCATGGACGTGTCACCGAAGCAGGTTGTCTCGGTTGCAACTTCGTTGATTCCTTTCCTGGGCAACGATGACGCGAACCGCGCGCTGATGGGTTCGAACATGCAACGTCAGGGCGTCCCGTTGATTAGTACCGAATCCCCGATTGTGGGTACCGGTATGGAATATAAGGCGGCCAAAGACTCCGGCGTCTGCGTCATCGCAAAGAACGACGGCGTCGTCGACCATGTCTCCGCTGACCTGATCGTCATCAAGACATCCCCGGTCACCCGTGACGAATATCCGCTGACGAAATATCAGCGTTCCAACCATTCCACCTGTATCAACCAACGCCCGCTCGTCCGA
>CAZJTS010000008.1:0-2175 GCA_964548975.1 uncultured Fastidiosipila sp. | reverse complement strand
ACATCATTGCGGATGGTCCTGCAACCGATAACGGTGAAATGGCCCTGGGCCGCAACGCCCTGATCGGCTTCATGACCTGGGAAGGTTACAACTACGAGGACGCGGTCCTGATCAATGAGCGCCTCGTCAGAGATGACGTTTATACTTCTATACATATAGAAGAGTATGAGTGTGAAGCCCGTGATACCAAGCTCGGTGCGGAAGAGATCACCCGTGAGATCCCGCAGGTCAGTGATGAAGTGTTGAGAGATCTCGATGAGCAGGGCATCATCCGTCCCGGTGCGGAAGTGCGTTCCGGTGACATTCTGGTCGGTAAGATCACGCCGAAGGGCGAAACCGAGCTGACCGCTGAAGAGCGCCTCTACAGAGCGATCTTCGGTGAGAAGGTTCGTGAAGTCCGTGACACCTCCGTCCGTGTACCTCACGGTGAGTCGGGTATCGTTGTGGACGTCAAGGTCTTCACCCGCGAGAACGATGATGACCTGAAGCACGGCGTCAATAAGCTCGTGCGTGTCTACATCGCTCAGAAACGTAAGATCTCCGTCGGCGACAAGATGGCCGGACGCCATGGTAATAAGGGTGTTGTGTCCAGAATTCTGCCTTCCGAGGATATGCCTTATCTCGAAGACGGCACACCTTTGGACATCGTCCTGAACCCCCTCGGCGTTCCTTCCCGTATGAACATCGGCCAGCTCCTGGAAGTTCACCTGGGGCGTTGCGCCAGACACATGGGCTATAAAGTTGCTACACCTGTTTTCGACAGTGCGGATGAGAATGACATTCTGGAAGCTTTCCGCGAGTGCGGTTTCGATGAAGACGGCAAAGCCACGGTCTTCGACGGTCGTACGGGCGAACCCTTCGACAACAAAGTCACAGTGGGTGTCATGTACTACCTGAAGCTCCACCACCTGGTTGACGACAAGATCCACGCGCGTTCAATCGGTCCTTACTCGCTCGTCACCCAGCAGCCGCTAGGTGGTAAGGCGCAGTTCGGCGGACAGCGTTTCGGTGAGATGGAAGTCTGGGCACTCAAAGCCTACGGCGCCGCCTACACCTTGCGCGAAATCCTGACCGTCAAGTCCGATGATGTCAACGGACGTACGAAGACCTACGAAGCCATCGTGAAGGGTGAGAACATTCCGGAATCCGGAACACCTGAATCCTTCAAGGTGCTGATCAAAGAAATGCAAAGTCTCTCGCTGGACGTCCGCATCTACTATGAAGATGAAGAAGTGGAAATCCAGGAAGACATCATCGACGAAGCCGAAATGGCCACCTATGACGCAAGTCGTCTGCGCCGCCTGATCGGTTCGATAGAAGAATCTCCCATGTCTGAGGAAGAGCTCGAAGAAGCCGGCTACTCCACAGTCTCCTCGGAACTCGAGTGAAAGGATCGTGAAATAAATGCCTGATCTACGTTTAGCTACCAGTAATCGCACCGGTCGCGACAAAGAAAAAGAGCTCCACTTCGAGTCCATCGGTATCCGTCTGGCATCGCCTGAGCGGATTCTCGAATGGTCTCACGGTGAAGTCAAGAAACCGGAAACTATCAACTATCGTACGCTCAAACCTGAGCGTGACGGTCTCTTCTGCGAGCGTATTTTCGGTCCTACCAAGGACTGGGAATGTCACTGCGGAAAATATAAGAAAATCCGTTATAGAGGTATCGTCTGTGATAAGTGCGGTGTCGAAGTAACGAAGTCCAAGGTTCGCCGTGAGCGCATGGGCCACATCAAACTGGCTGCGCCCGTATCACATATCTGGTACTTCCGCGGCATCCCCAGCCGTCTCGGCCTGATCCTGGACATCTCGCCCAGACAGTTGGAGCGCGTGCTCTATTTCGCGAACTATATCGTGCTTGAGCCCGGCGAAACCACCCTGAGCGAAAAGCAGATCATCAGCGATCAGGAGTATAGAGAGTACCTGCGTGAATACGGCCGTAATTCCTTCCGTGCCGAGATGGGTGCTGACGCAATTAAGGAACTCCTGTCCCGTATCGACACCGCTCGCCTGAGTGTAGAACTCAAGGAAGAAATGCAGTCCGCCACCGGCCAAAAACGGGTGCGTCTGATCAAACGCCTGGAAGTGGTCGAGGCGTTCGAGCGCTCCAGCAATCGTCCCGAATGGATGATCCTGGATGTGCTGCCTGTGCTACCCCCGGAACTACGTCCGATG
>CAZJTS010000007.1:13157-23743 GCA_964548975.1 uncultured Fastidiosipila sp. | reverse complement strand
AGCAGCAGTTTCGCTGGCGAGCTGTGCAGCGAAGGGTGTACCCTTACGTGAACCTCTCATACCATGTGAGCCTGCACTGGACCAGGAGATGACATTCCCTTGAGTATCAGTGACAGTGACAATGGTGTTGTTGAACGTCGCATGAATATGAACCGCACCGCGGTCAACATTCTTACGCAGTTTTCTTCTTGTTCTGGTTTTTGGTCTTGCCATAGAATGCTACCTCCTTACTTTTTCTTATTAGCCATCGTACGACGAGGGCCTTTGCGGGTTCTGGCGTTGGTCTTGGTTCTCTGACCTCTGACCGGCAGACCCATTCTGTGACGACGGCCGCGATAGCTGCCGATCTCTTCGAGTCGCTTGATGTTCATTGCGGTTTCACGACGCAAGTCACCTTCGATTTTATATTCATTTTCCAGGACGTCACGGATTTTAGCGACTTCATCGTCGGTCAAATCTCTCATGCGGACATCCGGGCTGATTTCGCATTTGGCCAAAACTTCGTTGGAAAGTGTACGGCCGATGCCGTAGATGCTGGTTAAAGCGATTTCCACACGCTTGTCGTTTGGCAGGTCTACACCTGAAATACGAGCCATTCAATATACCTCCACCGTATTTTTAAGAATTTATTTTACATATATATAATCACGCACAGGCAATTTCGCTTCATCAGCGACAGCCGCGCCTAACGTGTAGTTCCTGAAGTGATAGACAAAGGTCTATTACCCTTGTCTTTGCTTATGCTTCGGATCCGTGCAGATGACCATGACGCGACCTCTACGACGGATGACGCGACACTTTTCACACATTGGTTTTACTGAAGATCTGACTTTCATTAGGGCTACCTCTTCTCCATTGATTCACAGAATAAAAGCCTCTCCCTAGCGGAGAGCGCATGCTGTAATATTCTAGCAGAATATCATAGATGCGCAAGCTTATTTAGACAAAACTATGAATTTACAGCATTATTTCTAATTTAATTCGCTATTCTACTACAACTTTCACAAGTTGACTACTTGCCACGCCAGGTTATCCTGCCACGATCCAGATCGTAAGGGGATAACTCGAGCGTTACCCGGTCGCCTTGGAGAATTTTTATGTAATTCTGTCTGAGCTTACCGGAGATATGCGCCAGAACGATATGCCCGTTCTCAAGTTTCACTTTGAAATTCGCGTTCGGCAATACTTCCTCGACGATACCTTCTACTTCAATTACACCTTCTTTAGCCATCGATACTCCTTTCTTCTATTCTTTGGTCAAGATCTCGGGGCCGTCTTTCGTCACAGCCACCGTGTTCTCATAGTGTGCCGAGGGTCTGCCGTCCCTCATAGCCACAGTCCATTCGTCCGCTTTTAATGTAACATACCGCTGACCGGCAGCGATCATTGGTTCGATACAGATGACCATGCCTTCCTGGAGGCGCGGTCCTCTCCCTGCTCGGCCAAAGTTCGGTACATCCGGCGCTTCATGCATCGAGCGGCCGATACCGTGTCCGGTCAACTCGCGGATCACACTATAGCCCTTGCTCTCAGCAGAGTTCTGAACCGTCGCCGAGATATCCCCGATCCGGTTACCGATCACCGCTTGGTTCAAGCCATCGTAGAAGCAGGTTTTGGCCGCTTCAATCAATGTTTCTTTCTCTTCGGTGATCTCACCGACCGGATAGGTCCGGGCCGCATCAGCTACCCAGCCGCCCAGTTCACAGACCACGTCGAAGGTGACGATGTTGCCTGTTTCGAGAACCCTGTCTTCAGCCGGAATTCCATGTACGATCTCGTCGTCAATAGAGATGCAGGTGGCTGCCGGGTACGGAGGGTCTCCATAACCCAGCGTCGGTGCTGAACCGCCGGCTTCGTTGATAATAGTTCTGGCCAGCTGATCCAGCTCGGCGGTACTGACACCCGGCCTGATCTGATCTCTGAGCGCGTGCATGACTTTCATCACCAGTCTGCCTGCGGCCTCGATCTTCTCGATCTCATCTCTTGATTTCAATTGAATCATGAGTCGGAAAACACTTTCTTTACTTCTGCCATCGTCGATTCGACGCTGCCGCTGTTATCGACTTCCTTGAGAATGCCCTTCTCCGTGTAGTAGTCAATCAGCGGTGTCGTCGCGGCTTCATATGTCATGAGCCGGTGATGGATGGTTTCATCGGTATCATCTTCTCTTTGCACGAGCCTCGATCCGCAATTATCGCAGATCAGGGGCTGCTTACTGGGCTGAGTGAAGATGTTGTAGGTCAAGCCGCATTTCGTGCAGATCCGGCGGCCTGCCAAACGTTCAATGATGAGCTGCTCGGGGACATGGACATTGAGAGCTATATCCAGGGTCTGACCTTTTTCTGCCAGCATGTGCTCCAGAGCATCGGCCTGCGGGACTGTTCTGGGATAGCCGTCCAGTAGGAAGCCTTCTTCACAATCGACTTTAGCCACGCGGTCCTTGAGCATTTCTATCGTCACGGAGTCCGGGACCAGGTCCCCGCGGTCGATGTAGGTTTTCGCCTCTTTACCGATCTCAGTGCCTTCACGGATGTGAGCACGGAAGAGAGCACCGGTTGAAATATGCACCAGATGGTATCTGGAGCTGATCTCCCCGGCTACCGTACCTTTCCCCGAACCCGGAGGTCCTAAAATAACAATACGCATATCTATGGATCTTTCGACTCTTGTTGAAAATTGAGCAAAGCCCCACCCTGTACAGGGTAAGGCCCGCCTTCAACCAAGAACAGTTTGTGAGGGAGCCCTCTTGTTACTGTCTTCACACCTTAGCTCAGGAATCCCTTGTAATGTTTCATCATCATTTGAGAATCCAGCTGATTTACCAGGTCGATACAGACACCGACAATAATGATGATCGATGTACCGCCGAACCAGATGGCCTGAGTATCTGTCGCCGTTCCGACAACCATCGGGAGCAATGTCACGATGATGAGGAAGAGCGCATCGAACCAGTTAAGCTTACCTGCGGTTCTGCCGATGAATTCGGAGGTAGGACGCCCGGGTCTGATACCGGGAATGAAACCGCCGTTCTTCTGAAGGTTATTGGAAATCTCGATCGGGTTGAACTGCGTCATCGAATAGAAGAACGTGAAGCCCAGGATCAGGAGACCCATGATCAGGTAGTAAATCGGGTTGGCACCCAGTGTGCGGAAGAATGTCACAACCGGCCCTGTGCTGTTAAAGAAGAAGAAACTGATAATCAGCGAGGGCAGCTGTGAAATAGACATCGCGAAGATGACCGGCATAACACCGGACTGGTTGACCTTGATCGGCAGATAAGTGGACTGGCCACCATACTGCTTGCGTCCGACAACGCGCTTCGAGTACTGAACCGGAATACGTCTCTCCGCCATATGGACATAGACGACGAAGACCAGCAGTGCCAGCGATACGGCTACGAAGACCACGAGTAAAATGGTTGCTACCACAGGTCCCCATTGGTTATTGATATCCCAGCCGCGTACTGTCAGCCAGAGTGACTGCAGCATCTGGGGGATTCTCGAGACGACACCGACGAAGATCATGATCGAGATGCCGTTGCCGACGCCTTTATCATTGATCTGCTCGCCGAGCCAGGTCACCATGCTTGTACCGGCCGTGAAGGTCAGGATGACCATGACGGCATTGAGGAACATAGGCAGACCGCTCACGGCAGCCGATCTGGTGGAGTACCAGAAGGCGAAGGACTGGAGCAGAGCCAGACCGACGGTCAGGTAACGGGTGATCTTCTGGATCTTTTTACGTCCCGTCTCCCCTTCTTTGGCCATATTCTCCAGCGCCGGAATAGCGACTGTCAGAAGCTGGATGATAATCGATGCGTTGATGTACGGCTGTACACCGAGCGCGAAGATCGATACGGAGGTAAGCGCACCACCCGAGATAATGTCCATCATCTGACCTAGCTGACCGAAATTACGGATCAGGTTAGTAAAGGCCACGCGATCGATGCCCGGAACGGGTATATGTGACCCGATCCGGTACAAGATAATGATAATGACAGTAAAAATCATGCGCTTGCGCAGTTCGGGTACCCGAAAAGCATTCTTCAAGGTTCCAACCATGCTCGACATGACTTATACCTCCTCTGCTTGGCCCCCGGCCTGTTCAATAGCTTCTTTGGCAGAAGCCGTGAACTTCGCGGCACGGACCGTCAGCTTGCGGTCGAAGTCTCCACCACCGCCGAGAATCTTGATGCCGTCATGTGTGTTGCTGAATTTGATCAGCCCCGATTCCTTGATCTTCTCGAGATCAACGACGGTGCCGTCTTCAAACTGCTGCAGACGACCCAGGGGGATCTCGATGTAGTTGGTGCCGAAACGGCTGTTGTTGAAGCCGCGCTTAGGCAGACGGCGGAACAGAGGGGTCTGTCCACCTTCAAAGCCCCAACGGACACCGCCGCCGGAACGGGCGTTCTGGCCCTTGTGGCCTCTGCCGGCTGTTTTGCCGTTGCCGCTGCCGGGACCTCTACCCTTGCGATAAGGCTTGGAGCTAGCACCCGGATTCGCTTTCATATCATTGAGTTTCATTGTACGTCCAGCCTCCCTTAGATGTCTTCAGAAGTGACAAGATATGAGACCTGGCGGATCATACCGCGAATCTGCGGTGTATCTTCCTTCTCTACCGAATGACCGATCTTCTTCAGACCGAGCGCTTCGACTGTCCTTCTGTGTTTCTTATTTGTACTGTTTGTGCTCTTGACGAGCGTTACCTTGATTTTTGCCATTTGCTGAATACCCTTCCTTAGAGAATTTCGTCAGCGTGCTTGCCGCGAATTCTCGCTACGTCCTCAACAGAACGCATAGCCTTGAGTGCTTCCATCGTGGCATTGACGACGTTATTGGGATTGCTGGTGCCCAGAGACTTCGTTCTGACGTCTTTCACACCAACCAGTTCCATAACCGCACGTACCGGACCGCCGGCAATAACACCGGTACCGGGTTTAGCCGGTTTCAGCAGTACCTGGCCGGCGCCGAAGCGACCGACATATGAATGGGGGATTGTTGTTCCGTCGAGAGGCACATTGATCATGTTCCTCTTGGCGGCTTCCACCCCTTTGCGGATGGCTTCCGGAATTTCAACTGATTTGCCTGTACCCTTACCTACGTTTCCGTGACCGTCACCTACAATGACGAGGGCGGAGAAACGCATATTACGTCCACCTTTGACGGTTTTCGAAACACGTCCGATATGTATTACCCGTTCCATCAGCTCCGGTTGTGTCGGATCATTATGCTGCATGTTTTCCTCCTCGCTTAAAACTTCAGTCCGGCTTCTCTGGCGGCATCGGCCAGAGCGGCTACGCGTCCGTGGTAGATGTAACCACCACGATCGAATACAACGGCTTCTATGTCTTTGGCCAAAGCACGCTTGGCGACCAACTCACCGACTTTGCCGGCGACATCCACTTTGACACCGGTCTCGCCTTTGATCTCAGGATCAAGGGTCGAGGCGGAAGCCAAGGTGACACCGTTCACATCATCGATAATCTGTGCGTACATATGGCGGCTGCTACGGAAGACACAAAGACGTGGTTTCTCGGCAGTGCCGCTGATTTTGTTTCTGACGCGAGCGTGTTTACGCTTGCGAATTGAATTTCTACTGACTTTCTTAATCATCTCAAACCACCCTCCTTTACTTCACTTTAGCGCCGGTCTTACCCTCTTTGAGGCGTAGGACTTCGGTATCATACTTAATACCCTTACCATGGTAGGCATCAGGTACACGGTAGGAGCGGATCTTCGCTGCGGTTTCGCCGACGAGCTGCTTATCAGCGCCTTTGACCGAGATTCTGTTATTCGCGGGCACTTCGAGGGTGATTCCTTCCGGGATCTCCATCTCGATCGGGTGCGAATAGCCCAAGTTCAAGACGAGCTTGTTGCCCTGTAAGGCGGCGCGGAAACCGATACCGTTGATTTCCAGATTCTTGGTGAAACCATCGGTGAGGCCGACCACCATGTTGTTGATGAGTGAGCGGTACAGTCCGTGCAGGGACTTCGTCTCCTTCTCCTCATTCTGACGGCTCAGTGTAATTGTATTGTCATCGACTGCCACGTCGATCAAAGGGCTGAACTCCTGGCTCAGGTCCGCTTTGCCGTTTGAAACGGTGACGACCTGGTCTTCAACCTTGACGTTGAGACCGGCCGGAATTGTAATCGGCTTATTGCCAATTCTGGACATTCTTTCTTCCTCCTGCTCTTAAGATTGTGAATAACTGTCTTTCAGTTATTCTTTTCAGAGTGCTTATCCAAGCTTACCAGACGTAAGCGAGCACCTCGCCGCCGACTTTCTGTTGGCGGGCGGATTTATCCGTCATGATCCCATTAGAAGTGGAGACGATGGCGATGCCAAGGCCGTCCAGAACGCTGGGCATATCAACCGCGTTGCTGTAGATTCTCAGGCCGGGTTTCGAAATACGTTTGATACCGGTGATCGCCGGTCTTCTGTCCACATATTTCAGAACCACATGGATCTGATCTTCTACCTCACCTTTGGTGATATCGAAACTCTTGATGTAACCTTCTTCTTTGAGAATTTCAGCAATGCTTACTTTCATCTTTGAAGAGGGGATATCCACGGTGTCGTGGTTGGCTGCCGCCGCGTTGCGGATTCTGGTCAGCATATCCGCGATTTTATCAGTGACTTGCATACTCTTCCTCCTTACCAGCTCGCTTTTTGAATACCGGGGATTTCACCCTTGTACGCAAGTTCTCTGAAACAGATACGGCAGATACCGTATTTGCGCATATACGCATGCGGGCGACCACAGAGTTTGCAGCGGTTATGCTGTCTGGTAGCGTATTTGGGCTTACGCTGTGCCTTGATGATTAAAGATTTTTTGGCCATTTCGTATCTCCCTCTCTTATCTGGCAAACGGCATACCGAAGAGCGTTAGGAGCTCTCTGGCTTCTTCGTCTGTATCTGCTGTCGTTACGATAGCGATATCGAGACCACGGATGCGGTCGATCTGATCGTAGTCGATCTCCGGGAAGATCAGCTGTTCTCTCATACCGGTGGCGTAGTTACCGCGACCGTCGAAAGAATTCGCCGACAGACCACGGAAGTCTCGCACACGGGGAATTGCCACGCTGATCAGGCGATCCAGGAACTCATACATACGCTCACCGCGCAGGGTGACCTTCGTACCGATCTCCATGCCTTCACGGAGTTTGAAGTTCGCAATGGACTTCTTGGCCTTGGTGATCACTGCCTTTTGGCCGGTAATAATACCCAGGTCTCTGGCAGCATTCTCAACGCTCTTGTTGTTTTCTCTTTCACCGACACCCATGTTGAGGACAATCTTCTCGAGTCTGGGAATCTGCATGACTGATTTATACTTGAATTTCTCCTGCATAGCAGGGGCAATTTCACTTTTATACTTGTCTTTAAGTCTTGACATTCTCCCTAACCTCACTTGTTCTTCTTGCCGATGATGCCGAGCTCTTCGCCGCTGTTCTTCGCATAACGGACGCGCTCGCCGGCATCGTTGATCCTGACACCGGTCTTGGTAGGAACACCGGTCTTGGGATCGATCAGCATGACATTCGATGCGTCGATGGGGGCTTCTCTCTCGATAATCCCGCCCATTTCACCCATTTTACGGGGCTTGGAATGCTTCTTGATGACGTTAACGCCTTCGACGACCACGCGGCCGGTTTTGGGGTTCACATCAAGAACCTTGCCGGTTTTTGCTCTATCCTTACCGGAGAGGACATAAACCATATCGTCTTTTTTTACATGTACTTTAGCCATGATCTCTCCTCCTTACAGAACTTCCGGGGCCAGAGAAAGAATACGCATGTAGCCCTTCTCACGCAGTTCTCTGGCTATGGGGCCAAAGATACGGGTGCCTCTTGGATTCTTATCGTCACGGATGACAACGCAGGCGTTCTCATCGAACTTGATGTATGAGCCGTCTACACGGCGCACACCGGTTTTTGTACGTACTATAACTGCTTTGACGATTTCACCTTTTTTTACCATGCCGCCAGGTGTAGATTCCTGAACAGCACAGACGATCACGTCACCGATGTTGGCGAACTTTCTCTTGGAGCCGCCCGGTACCTTGATGCACTTGAGTGAACGTGCGCCGGTATTGTCAGCAGAATGAAGTACAGATTCTACTTGTATCATCGTTATTCTCCTTCCTGCTTGCTTTACTGAGCTTTTGTAATGACTTCAACCAGACGCCAGTGTTTATCCTTGCTCAGCGGACGGGTTTCCATCACGCGTACCTGGTCGCCGATATTGCATTCGTTGTTCTCGTCATGTGCTTTCAACTTAAAGGTCTTCTTCACATATTTTCTGTACAGAGGGTGCTTTGTCGGCTCGACTACCGAGACTACAATAGTCTTATCCATTTTATTGGAAACGACTTCGCCAACCTTTGTCTTGCGGAGATTTCTCTCTTCTGTCATTTTCAGCTTCCCCCTTATGCCTGCTTCTCAGCCTGTATTTCACGCTCACGGATAATTGTTTTTACCCGGGCGATGTCACGTCTTACCGTACGAAGCTGAATCGGATTCTCAAGACGTCTGGTCGCATGCTGGAAACGCAGCTTGAAGAGTTCATCCTTGAGTGAGACCAGCTCTTCATTCAGATCTTCGATAGTTCTTTCGCGCAGATCATTAGCCTTCATGTGAGCCTCCCTCCATTTGCTTCGATACGATCTTGGTCTTGACAGGCAGCTTATGGCTTGCCAGACGTAGTGCTTCTTTTGCTTCTTCTGCGGGTACCCCTGCGACTTCGAACAGGACTCTGCCCGGTTTGACAACGGCTACCCAGTATTCCGGTGAACCCTTACCGGAGCCCATGCGGGTCTCGGCGGGTTTCTGTGTGACCGGCTTGTCAGGGAAAATCTTGATCCAGACTTTGCCGCCACGACGCAGATGACGATTGATCGCGATACGTGCGGACTCGATCTGATTGCTCTTGATCCAGGCCGGTTCCATTGCGACGAGTCCGTACTCACCATAGGTGACGGTGCTGCCGCGGTGGGCTTTGCCCTTCATACGGCCGCGATGAACTCTTCTATATTTAACGCGTTTCGGGAGTAACATCTTTAGTTTACGCCTCCTTCGGTATTTCTCTTGCGAGGCTGTCTCAGCACTTCGCCGCGATAGATCCAGACTTTGCAGCCGATCCGCCCGTAGGTGGTCTTGGCTTCGCTGAATCCGTAGTCAATGTCCGCGCGCAGCGTCTGCAGGGGGATTGTGCCTTCGTGGTAATGCTCAACACGAGCAATTTCCGCTCCGCCCAAACGACCGGAGACCTGGCACTTGATACCCTTGACACCTGCCTTCATCGCACGGCTGATGGATTGCTTCATCGCCCGGCGGAAGGAGATACGACGCTCCAGCTGTGCTGCGATATTCTCAGCGACCAGCTGCGCTACGGTATCAGGATTGCCTGCTTCATTGACGTTGATGAAGAAGTCACGTTTGAATTCTTTCTTCAGTTTCTTCTTCAGTTCTTCAATGCCGGCACCCTGACGGCCGATGATGATACCGGGTTTGCCGGTAGAGATAGAAATAGTGGTTTTGTCGTCGCCTTTACGCTCAATGTCGATCTGGGAGACGCCTGCCTGGTATGTTTCGTTCTTGACGAAATCACGGATTGCCTTGTCCTCTACGAGGTAGTCAGAGAAATCCTTCTTGTCCGCATACCATTTGGTGCTCCAGTCTTTGATAACGCCTACGCGTAGTCCATGTGGATTTACTTTTTGGCCCATGTATCGAAGAACCCCCTTATACCCTTTCCTTCACGACAACCGTGATATTGCTTGATCTTTTCAGAATCGGCTTGGCGGAACCTTTACCGCCGGGTTTGTAGCGTTTGATCACGAAACCCTGGCCGGCGTAGCATTCGGAGACCATCAGGTTGTCCGGATTCATGCCGTTGTTGTTCTCGGCATTCGCAATCGCGGAGTCCAGGATCTTCAGGATGTAGGGCGCTGCGATTTTGTTGGTGTAAAGCAGGATAGCTCTTGCTTCCTGTACATCTTTGCCTCTGATCTGATCCAGCACGACAGCAACCTTACGGGGCGCGACGCGGACGTTGTCCACACTTGCCTTACCCTGGTCTTTGCCGATGCCCAGCACTTTGCGCTGTTTCTTGGTCAGGAGGGCGGGACGATTGGATTTTCTGTGCGGGGCATTATAGCGCGCGAGAATCTCTTCTCTGTTTTCTTGCATATATGCCTTGGTCATTGTTTCCTTTTTCAAAGTCTGCCTCCTTCCTTATCTTCTAATGCTTCTTTCGCTGCCGGCATGGCCGCGGAATGTACGTGTCAATGCGAATTCACCCAGTTTGTGACCGACCATGTCTTCCGTAATGAACACGGGGACGTGCTTGCGGCCATCATGAACGGCGATCGTGTGCCCAACCATTTCAGGGAAGATGGTAGAAGATCGAGACCAGGTCTTGACAACTTTCTTCTCATTATTGGCGTTCATGGCTTCGATCCGGTTCATGAGGGATTCATCAACAAAGAAACCTTTTTTTGTCGAACGACTCATTTATCCTGCCTCCCTTACTTTCTTCTCTTAACGATGTATTTATTAGAATCTTTATTCTTCTTACGGGTCTTC
>CAZJTS010000007.1:9816-13147 GCA_964548975.1 uncultured Fastidiosipila sp. | reverse complement strand
AGTCGGGACACCCCAGGGGGTCACAGGACTCGGACGGCCGATCGGGGACTTACCTTCACCACCACCGTGAGG
Source organism: uncultured Fastidiosipila sp. (assembly GCA_964548975.1). Taxonomy (GTDB): domain Bacteria; phylum Bacillota; class Clostridia; order Saccharofermentanales; family Fastidiosipilaceae; genus JAAYZH01. Next base: position 13,075 of record CAZJTS010000007.1, on the reverse strand, counting down.
ATGGTCGACGGGGTTCATCACGACACCGCGAACGGTAGGACGGACACCCTTATGACGGGTCTTACCGGCTTTACCTACGCGAATGTTCTCATGCTCGACATTACCGACCTGACCGACTGTCGCGCGGCACTCCAGGAGCACCATGCGTACCTCACCGGAGGGGAGCTTGATCTGGGCGTATTTGTCTTCCTTCGCCACCAGCTGTGCTTCAGCACCGGCTGTACGGACCATCTGCGCGCCGTGACCGGGCTTCAGCTCCACGTTGTGGATCATGGTACCGACAGGGATGTTGGCGAGTTTCTTCGTGTGACCGGGTTTGATATCCGCAGATTCACCGCTCAGCAGGACGTCGCCTTCTTTGACACCGGCTGGTGCGATGATATAGGACTTCTCGCCGTCTGCGTACTGCAGCAATGCGAGGTAAGCAGTACGGTTGGGATCATATTCCAAGGCGACAACTTTGGCCGGAATATTCTCCTTGTTTCTCTTCCAGTCGATCGCACGCAGTTTACGCTTATTGCCGCCGCCGATGTGGCGAACTGTGATACGGCCATAGCTGTTACGGCCGGCAGTCTTCTTGCGTGTCTTCAACAGTTTCTTCTCGGGTGCCTTCTTCGTTAATACGGAGTAGTCAGCAACCGACATCTGCCGTCTGGCAGGAGAAGTTGGTTTGTAAATTTTAACTGGCATTCTCTTCTCTCCTTCTTATGCTGACCGTTATTGGCCGAAACCGAATTCTTCGATGACGGTCTTGTATTTACGATCGGTCTTCTGCTCTTTGCCGCCTTCACCCAGATAGGTTTCGCTGGCCGGCTCGAGATCGATTTGCACAATGGCTTTCTTCCAGTCTGAAGTTTTGCCCTGATGGACACCGACGCGCTTCGCTTTGCCGGCCACATGCATGGTGTTGACTTTCAGAACCTTCACACCGAAGAGTTCTTCTACGGCCTGACGGATTTCCGGCTTGGTCGCGGTCTTCGCAACTTCAAAGGTATAACGACCTTCGGCAAGAGCTCCGCTGGAGCGCTCCGTAATGACCGGCTTAATGATGATATCCTGTGCTGCTTTCATTACGCATACACCTCCTGGATTTTCTCTGCGGCATTCCGAGTCATGACGAATGCGTCATATTTCAGAATATCGACGACATTAATAGTATTGTACTGAGCGGTTTCGATACCTACGAGGTTACGGGCGGAGAGCTTCGCATTGCGATTGTCCTCTTCCACGACGAACAGTGCGGTCGAATCGAGCTTCAGATTATCAACGAGATTGCGGAAAGCCTTGGTCTTCGGCGCGTCGAACGTAATTTCGTCCACCACGTATACCTGCTTGTTCTGCAACTTACTGCTCAGGACAGATTTCAGTGCCAATCTCTTCACTTTCTTCGGCAGTTTGATGCTGTAGTCACGCGGTGTGGGGCCAAAGATCACGCCTCCACCAACCCACTGGGCTGCGCGGATGGAACCCTGACGGGCTCTACCGGTTCCCTTCTGACGGTAAGGCTTCTTGCCGCCGCCACGGACTTCACTTCTGCCTTTGGTCTTGGATGTGCCCTGTCTGCGATTAGCGAGCTGCGCTTTCACTGCCTGGAGCACCAGATTCTGATTCGGCTCGATGCCGAAAATGGCGTCGCTCAGCTCAAAATCGCCTACGACTTTGCCATCCATATTGATTAAATCTACTTTTGCCATGTCCTACTCCTTATGCGTTTTTCGAAAGCTTGCTGACTTTGACAGAGTCAGTAATCGTTACAACAGAGCCGCGAGAGCCGGGGATGGCACCTTTGACAGCGAGGATATTGCGCTCACCGTCAACCATGACGACATCCAGATTCTGGACGGTCACATTCTTGTTACCCATCTGACCGGGCATTTTCTTACCCTTGAAAATTCTACCGGGGTAAGCGGATGCACCCATCGAACCGGTCTGGCGGTGATACTTGGAACCGTGCGCCTCATGACCACCCTTCTGGTTATGACGCTTAACGTTACCGGCAAAGCCCTTACCTTTGGACTTGCCTCTGACATCGACGACATCGCCGACTTCGAACATATCGGCCAAAGTAATTTCCTGGCCCACTGAGTACTGTTCGACATCTTCGACACGGAATTCATTCAGACTGCGGAAATTACCGGTCTCGGCCTTCTTGAACTGGCCCAGATCAGGTTTGTTCAGTTTATTCTCTTTGACTTCGTCGTAACCGACTTTGACTGCTTCATAGGCGTCAAGTTCTGTCGTCTTCTTCTGCACGACAGTCAGCGGACCACAATCAATGACGGTTACGGGAATAGCTGCACCGCTCTCGTCAAACATCTGTGTCATTCCGGCTTTTTTGCCTAGCATGAACTTTTTCATTCTTTCTTTCGCTCCTTCAGGTTATTGGTTCATATACTTCTTATATGAACATGACCGTCGATCGGCATCGGCCGAACGGCTTACAGCTTGATTTCGATATTGACTCCGGCAGGCATATCCAAACGCATAAGTGCCTCAACCGTCTTCTGGTTAGGGGCCAGAATATCAATGATTCTCTTGTGTGTTCTCATCTCGAACTGTTCACGTGAATCCTTGTGCTTATGCGGCGAACGCAGAATTGTGACAACTTCCTTCTCGGTCGGCAGCGGGATCGGGCCGCTGATGCTGGCACCTGTTCTCTTCGCTGTGTCTACAATTCTCTCAGCCGAGCTGTCGAGGATCTGATGATCGTATGCCTTGAGTCTGATACGGATTTTCTGATTACTTGCCATTTCGTTTTCTTCCTCCTGTTTTTGCTGCCACAGGTAGCTACCTTTCCGGGCGTATCATGTCTTACCATCATAAAACCCAGCACAGTACTTCTTCATTTCCTGTCCGGGTCACATGCCGGCTCGACCGACATACACTGCCAACCAGGCTACACCTGTTGCCGAATCTCTGTGGATCCGGCTGATCCATCAAAGTTACCCGCAAATACAACGCAGCTATACGTGCGGCAATCTCTGATTTCAGCGCTTTTTGGGCGCATGCTTGAGTATTTTAATGGAATTAAGCCGACAAATCAAGGCAAGCTCGGCCGGATTCTGACATTTCCGGCCGATTCTACGGCTCTTCTGTGATTTTCGTGAGATTGCACAAGGGGGTGGATTGCTTGGGGTTCTGCCAAACTCGAAGAAGGCGTTGCACATCTGGACCAAATGGCTCTCCTCAGAGCCGAATTTTCCTATAGTGCAACGAATCCGGGAAGGAAATTCAATTAATGAGTGTTTCAACGGCTCTT
>CAZJTS010000007.1:0-9716 GCA_964548975.1 uncultured Fastidiosipila sp. | reverse complement strand
ATAGTGCAACGAATCCGGGAAGGAAATTCAATTAATGAGTGTTTCAACGGCTCTTATCTCAGGTTTTGTGTGCTTTCAGCTTCGAGAAGCTTGCACACCGGGAATATTTGCCAATTACCATTTTTTACTAAGATGCAAAGACTTAGCCACAGAAAGTACAACTTATTACTTTGGCCAAAATCTCGAGTATTGTGAGACAGCCACAATCTCTCACCAAACTCGAGAAAATGTCCCAAGCGATTTACGTAACTAATTACTTTAGGCAAAAATCCGAGTATTGTGAAACGCTAGGTTGAACGCAGCGCATAACCTGAAATCGAGACCACAATTTAAGTCGCAGCGCATAACCTGAAATCGAGACCACAATTATGTTGCGGAGCCGCCCCCTACTCCCCCCAGGCCGCCTCCGCCATCTCTTTTAACTCTTCACTGCTGAAATGATAATCCTGATTACAGAACTCACAATGGAGCGTCGCCCCGTCATCATCCATCAGCTCAGCGTAGTCCACGCGGCTGAGGGTTAGGAGTGCTTGCGCCATACGGTCGCGCGAGCAGGTACATTGATAGCGGGAAGGCTTGACCTCGAGATACCGCAGATCTTCTCGGCCCGCGAAAAGGTCCAGAATCTGTGCGGGTGTGAACTGCTCGTCAAGCCAGTAGGTGACTTCCGGGAAACCGCCGATTCGGCGCTCGAGCCAGTCGATCACTTCGGGGCCCGCGCCGGGCATCGCCTGTATCAGATAACCGCCTGCGTGCATCACGCCTTGCTGATCCAGCAGCACGCCCAGGCCCATGATCGTGGGAATCTGTTCGGAGGTTGCCAGATAGTAGGTGAGGTCTTCAGCGATTTCGCCGGAGATCAGCTCGACGCTGCCGGAATAGGGCTTGGCGCCAGCTTGTTTGCGAATCACCGTCAGCACGCCGTTTCCGACCGCGGAGGCGAGATCGACTTTCGCGGCTTTCTCTTCTTGTAGCTGAGTTTCCAGGGCATTATTCAGGACGAATCCCCTGACACTTGCATCCTGATTGACCACCACGGTCATACCTTGCAGGGGGCCTTCGCAGCGGATGATGCCGGTCAGGGAGTCTTCCTCGCTTTTGAGGTCCAGGGACATCAGCTGCAGGCCGGTCATAAAGCGTCCCAGCGCAACAGTTGCCATCGGCGTTAGATCATGGATCTGTCTGGCCTCCGCGACCGTTAGCGTCGAACGGATCGCCGTCATGCGGACTTTATCGTCGTAAACGAGGGCCCTGACCAGATGGTCTCCCTCAGGATATAAATTGAGTTCAGTCATTAATATCTCTTTCTATTGTTTGTTTCACCGCCAGCAGGAAGTGTCGCTGCTCGGCCAAAACCCCGGGTATCCTCTCCGCCGCTGCTTCCAGCGGGCGCACAGTGAAACCCAAACGGCTCAGTTCCGCACTCACCATCGCAGGATCGTGATAGTACTCCACAATCTCCTGATCGGCGCGTGTATACACTGTGCCGGTGCGCCGGAAAATCGTGAGAGAGGCGCGGTTCAGCTGCTCATCCGGCTCAAAACTGTTTTGCCACAAGACAGCGTGGTCATCGTCAATGTCATAGTAGAATTCTTTGCCGAGCGCCTCGGCCATATAGTCCAAACTCAGAAGATCGAAGATGAATACGCCGCCGGGATGGAGGTAGTTCTTGACTAAGGCCAAAACCCGGCTTAAGCCCGCCGAGTCCAGGTGGTTCAGCGTATCCAAAGTTGAAACCACTGCATTAACGGTCCCGTAGAGTTCAAAGGCCGTGATGTCCTGCTTCAGGTAGAGCACTCGAGGATCTTCCGTTCGGGATGTTGCCTCGGCAAGCATGGCTTCGGAGTTGTCGATGCCGATGACATCCCAAGCTTTGGCCGCCAGAGCCCTAGCCACCTGGCCCGTGCCACAGCCGAGGTCGAGGATGAGCCCTCTGCCCTCACTGCCTTGAGCTTCCTCAGAAGAGGGCGGTGCCATATGGTCCCGACAGGTCTGGTCCAGAAAAGCCGCCCAGGCTTCCGGGTCAGCTTCGGTCTGGAAAGCATCATAAAGTGATGCTAAATCATCGTAGGCATCCTGGCTCATGGTGTCTCAGGTGAAGCGGCATCTGCGAAATAATCCAGAGCTTCCTGGAGCGCCGGATCCTGCTCGGGTGTGAGCTGGTATTGAGGGATCGGGAGGAATTCAGGGTCTATGGAATCCGCGGGGATTTCCGGTGTCAGGCCCTCGCCTTCGATCATATCGCCTTTGGGCAGATAATAATTGAAAATCGTGATGTTGGCTGCAGAGCCGTCTTTCAGGACGAAGGTTCGGGTCCCCGAGCCTTTGCCGAATGTCGTTTCGCCGATCAGGACCGCCTCGCCGTAATCTCTGAGCGCACCGCTGAAGAGTTCAGCAGCTGAAGCCGTGTAGCGATTCACCAGGATCGCATAACGCATGGATTCAGGGACCATCATCTCCGCGTCGGACATCCAGGATTCGCTTACCGCTTCTCCGTCCGCACGACCGCGTGTCGTCGCGATCACGCCTTCGGGCAAGAGCTGGTCCAGTATAGCCACAACAGCATCCGCGCTTCCGCCCGGATTGCCGCGCATATCGAAGATGATTTCCTCAGCGCCCTGATCCAACAGTTCCTGCAAACCGGCTTCGAACTGGGGCGGCAGATTTGACGCGAACTCTGTGATATGCATGTAGCCGACAGTGTCGTCCATCATGCGCGTCTGAATATGTTCCACTTCAACCCGACCACGCACGATCTCGAACAGCTGCTCTTCACCGTCACGCAGAATCAGGATACGCACGGTTGTGCCCTGCTCACCCCTCACCTGTCCGGCAAGTTCCTGGGTCGACGGATAGTCGGCGGCCGATTGGCCATTCACTTCCAGAACAATGTCCTGAGCCTGTAGACCGGCTTTGGCCGCGGGACCGTTCTCGATCACCGATATGATCTGATAGGTCCCGTCATTCAGTCGGGTAACCGTCGCACCGATACCCGAGTAATTGCCCTGCATCGATTCGACGAAAGCCTGATAATCCTCGGTGGACATGTAGTAGGTGTACTGGCTGTCCATGGAATTGGCCACGCCTTCAGTCATGGCGTCCAGTACTTCCTTCGGGCTCAGCACCTTGAAGTAATTGTCCCTGAGGAGATTCACCATACTGCCGAGTTTCTCTGCGGCCAGTTTGGCAGCCGGATCGTCCGTATGAATGGATAGGCCAAAGTCGCCGGTCTCTTGCCCCGCAGGCACATTCTGATTGGGCCCGCGCCTGCCGGTACCCGGGAGTACACCTTGAGACGCCAGCACCCAGGTGCCTGCAGCGGTCAAAGCAAAAGTCAGCAGGACGCTGAGCAGTACCGGGAATACTGCAGTGGCTTTACGCTTGCCGAAAGGAGACACATTGCGGCCTTTGACAGGTTCCGGACCCGCAGCAGTAGCGCTCGGCCTGGCCTGTTGCCAATTCTGATGTGTATAGCGGGGACCTGAGTCCGCCCCGGTGCTGTTATTCTTATCCTGTCCGGGATCATAATTCATAGTATGTACCTTCTCTCAATAACAGTTTCTAATCACAACTGTAAACCTAATGATAAAGCAAAAAGCTGAAAAAATCTGCCATAGCGCTAATTCACGCGAATGGCAGATCTGGAGTTCATCTAAGTGATCAGGACCGAAGTCCCAAGCTTATCCGTAGAGATAAGAATAAGGATTCAGGGTGCCGCGGGGATTTGCGGAGTAACCCGGACGCCGGATCTCAAAGTGGAGGTGGCAACCGGTCGAAGAGCCGGTTGATCCCATACCGCCGATACGCTGGCCCCGCTTGACCTGCTGGCCGACGGAGACATTAATGGTTTTGAGATGGGCGTAAACGGTCTGATAACCATCGCCGTGATCGATCATGACATAGTTCGCATAACCGTAGCCGCCGTAGTTCCGGTTCGGCAGTGGGTAGGACACTTGGACGACGGTCCCGGCTTTGGCCGCGACAATCGGGTCATTGAAGTTCCCGGGGAAGTCGATGGCATCATGGAAATCACGTACCGACGGGTTCAGAGGGTAAGGGCGCCAGCCATAGGTCGAGCTGTGGCGGGTGTTCCCCGGCGCGGGGAAGATGAATCCGCTACTGGAACTGCTGGCCGCTTGTGCCTGTTGGGCGGCAGCTGCTTTCTGGGCCGCATCCCGATCGGCGGTGGCCTTGCGGGTCGCTTCGGCGGCGCGGATCTGCGCGACACGAGCGGCTTCCGCACGGGCGGCACGGGTCGCCTCGGCTTGTGCGGCACGTGTGGCTTCCGCACGGGCGGCGCGGGTGGCTTCGGCCTGGGCGGCACGAGTCGCTTCGGCACGCGCGGCGCGGGTGGCCTCGGCCTGCTGGGCGATCGTGTTATAGATCTGGGTTTGGCGCTGATCAATTGCTGCCTGTGACTGCTGATTCTGGTAATAAGTACCCTCGAGACTGCTGAGGTTCGAGGAACGGTTCAGAATTTGACTTTGCAGATCCGCCAGATCATCCTCAGTACTTGCGATGCCTTGGGACAGCAGATCGATTTCATCCGCTTTGTCGCTGACGAACTGCTCGTACAGTTTCTTAGAGTCTTCAGCGACGGTTTTCTTGACTTCCGCGGTTTCGCGCGCGGCGGTGAGTTCCTCGAGGATCTGCTGATCCGAACGCCCGATGACGCCCAGGAGCTCCAGATTCGTGAAGAAGCCGGTGATACCGTCCGAGTCCAGAAGAACTTCGAGCGGGGACTGTTTGCTGCGTTTGTACATGGCGACCAGGCGGCTCTCGTATTCAGCCTGTTTATTTTCAACGTCCAGACGCGCGGTCTCGTACTCGGCAATGGCGAGGTCCATCGCGGCTTTGGCCGCATCGAGTTCGGCGATCAGGTTATCGTATTCGGACTGGAGGATGACACCCTCAGCCAGGAGCTCATCGAGCTGTGCCGTGAGGGTCTGGGATTGACTCTGAAGTGACGCCACTTCCTGGCGCACAGTTTGCATTTCGGCGTCAAGGCGCGCCTGATTGCTCGCCAGTTCGGCTTCCTGGCGCTGGAGCTCCGCGAGCTCGTCTCTTTGCTCCTGCGTGGAGAAATCCTCTCCTGTAGAATTCGCTCGGACATCCGTTCCCGGCAGCCAGCCCGTAACCAGGATAGCGCCGGCCAAAACCAGGGCAAGCAGTGATTTTCTCTTCATTACATGGATCCTCCTAGACATTCACATGTCTCCTTACAGATATGGAGCTGCCTGAAGCCCCAACCAAAGCACCGATTATCAGCAGTATGGCCAAAAGCGGAATTGCCAGCTCCCAAACGGGCAAGAGTGCCCAGGTACTGCCGACTTGCGTGTCCCGCATAGCCCATCCGTAGACTCTATAGTATATCAGGACCGTTAAGCCCCAGGCAAAAAGCGCCCCCAGGATACCGGTAAAGGCACCTTCTAGCAAATACGGGATGCGGATGTAGGCATTGGTTGCACCCACGTATTTCATGATTTGAATTTCTTCAGCCCTGGCCAAAATCGAGATCCTAACCATATTGGAGATGATCAGCAAGGACACCAGGAGCAGCACAACCACCGCTATCAATGAGGTCAGGTTGACGGTTCTTGAGGTGTTGGTCAGAAAGTCCAGAACGTTCTTGCTGTACTGGATATCATCGATGCCGGGATAGGTCTCGAGATCCATCTGGAAACTGTCAATCACCTCAGGATTGTTCAGCTGTACAGTAAAGGAATACGGGAGCTTCTCCGGGTCGAGGCTGTCTAAGAGCGCAGCATCTTCGCCCAGGGTATCCCGGTAAGTGTCATAGTTATCTTGCGGCGTCTGCATCTGATGAGTCTTGACAGCCGGACTGACATCGAGCGCGGTATCGATCGCGGCGATCTGCTCCGTTTCGACGCCATGGCGCAGCCAGATCTGGACCGGCGGTTCGGTGCCGATCTTATCCACAATAAAATTCGCATTCAGCGAAAAGACGAGAAAGACGGCCAGGACACCAAGCATCAAAGTTACGGTCGTGACCGACGCCAGGGTGATCATCGGATGACGCAGAAAACCTCGGCCGGCTTCCTTAAATGTATTACCTATAATATTAAGCTTCATAAGTGATCAGATGCCTCCGGGAACGATTTCACAATACGCATAGCCGGAGTTCTCTTCGTCCCGGATGACATAGCCATCCCGGATCTCGATCACGCGCTGTTTCATAATGTCGACCAGATCATGGTCGTGGGTGCAGATCATGACGGTGGTGCCGTCGCGGTTAATATCCTGAAGCAGAGCCATAATCTGCTCTGAGGTGTCCGGGTCCAGGTTGCCGGTCGGCTCATCGGCCAGGACGAGTTTCGGATTATTGACGATCGCCCGGGCAATGGCCACACGCTGCTGTTCCCCTCCGGAAAGTTCCGTCGGTCTGACATTCGCCTTGTGGCGCAGGCCCACCGTACTGAGGACGATCGGGACCTGGCGGTTGATCTGGCGTTTGCTGGCGCCGACGATCTCCATGGCGAAAGCCACGTTCTCGAAAATCGTTTTGGTATCGATCAGGCGGAAATCCTGAAACACCATGCCGATATTACGGCGGACGAAAGGAATCGCCCGGCGCCTGATACGCGCCAGGCTGGTACCGCCGACGACGATTTCGCCGGAATTGGCTTTTTCTTCACAGGTCAGTAATTTAACCACGGTGGATTTGCCCGATCCGCTTGCGCCGATCACAAAAACAAATTCACCGCGGTTGACATGAAAACTCACATTCCGCAGGGCCAAAGGACCGCCGCGGGCATATGACATACTGACGTTGTGAAAATCTACCATAAGTCCTTAGTTACGCCACCACTTGTTCGTCGGTGCGGTGGTGGAGTCTTTCTCCAAAAATTCCAGGTACTGACGTACCATCGAAGCCAGTTTGAAGAGTACGGCATCATCAAAGGTTCTGAGATCCAGGCCGGTGATCTTCTCGACTTTGTCCAGACGATATACGAGGGTATTTCTATGGACGAAAAGCTGTCTTGAAGTTTCCGAACCGTTCAGGTTGTTCTCGAAGAACTTATCTATAGTAATAAGAGTCTCGTGATCCAGTGCCTCGTAGGAGCCTTCGGGGAAGACTTCGTCCAGGAACATGTGGCAGAGCGTCGGCGGTAACTGATAGATCAGGCGGCCGAGACCGAGACTGTCGTAACGCATGATGTAAGTATCGGGATCGAAGATACCGCCGACCGTCAGTGCGAGACTGGCTTCACGGTAGGACTTCGCGCAATCCTTCAGGGTTTCCGCCGGCATACCGATACCGATGAAGACGGAACTCATCGATTCGCTGTTCAGCGTATCGAGGATATTCTCGGCCAGGTTATCGACCTGTGCCAGTTCGTCACGATAGAATTCCTTGATCAGCACGATGTTCTCTTCATCCATGGCAAGGACATGATCCATCTTGCGATTCGGGAAGAGGCTGCGCATAATCTCGAGGCAGTCCAGGCTGTTCTCTTCGCGGATGCGTACGAGGTACACGACGCGGAGGGCGGCATAGGGGATTCTCTGCTCACGGGCTTTCAGCGGAATGTCGCCGGGCAGTTCGTTCTCCAGCAGAATATTCTTCAGCAGGGCTTCACGATCCGAATCCTTGTTGCCGTCACGCAAAGCGGAAATGAGCCAGTTGGTCAGGAGTTCCAGCTGCATCTGCGCATTGTGATCTGTCCCTTCGATGAAGCAGACATACTCCGGCTGATCCGTCGGTCCGAACTTGCGATAAGTGGTCTTGCCGGTGACGGCATACTCATCATCTGATGCGAAAATCTCCGAAGCGATCTTATCACCGCTTCCAATTCTCGTTGCGTTGGTACAGGCAATTACCGTGCCGTCAGAATCTGTTACACCGACAACACGGTCCAGTATACCGGCAGCTTCATGAATCACTTGATTAATTTCTTCCATAAAGAGTCTCCCTTTGAATTCTTTCGCTAGGTCTGCCTTTGATTATAATCAATATTACAGAATTGTTTCAAGATCGTTACCAATTGTAACACCACCCAAACGCACTTTCCATTCTATTTCTATTCAAACGCTCCGACTTTCGCATATTTCTTACATTGTACAAAAAAAGAGAGGTTCTCGCTTGAACCTCTCCAGAATAATTGACAAAGATTAAAAGTTCATGAAAAACATGTGCATTCTTAGGAAATAATGCTCTTCTCAGTTTCTCTGTCGAAAATGTTCACGCGCTCATTGTCGATCGCGATTTTCACGTTGTCACCGACCTGGGTGCGTGAAAGGATCGGGTTAACGCTGGCGGTGATGGTGGACTCGTTGACAGTCGCATAGAGGAAGGACTGAGCACCGAGTTTCTCAACAACGTCAACATTGGCGTTGAAGACGCTGCCGGATTTCTCAGCTTCGACCACAGTTTCGGGGTCATCGCTCATGAACTCAGGACGGACACCGATAACGACATCTTTGCCGACGTACTCCTGGACTGCCGGGACATCATACTTCTCAGCATTGAGGTAGACGATGTTGCCTTGCAGTTCGAAGCCGATACCGCGATCGTCCTTGACGAGGCGGGAGTTGAAGAAGTTCATCGGGGGCATGCCGATGAAGCCGGCGACGAAAGTATTGACGGGATGTCTGTACAGTGTGGTCGGATCATCAACCTGCTGGATGAAGCCGTCTTTCATAACCACGATTCTGGAACCCATCGTCATAGCTTCGGTCTGGTCATGCGTAACGTAGATGAACGTTGTTGCAAGACGCTGATGGAGCTTGGTGATCTCAACACGCATCTGCACACGGAGCTTAGCGTCGAGGTTCGACAGGGGCTCGTCCATCAGGAAGACCTTAGGATTACGGACGATCGCACGACCGAGAGCAACACGCTGACGCTGACCGCCGGAGAGCGCCTTCGGCTTACGGTCTAACAGGTGCTCAATCTCGAGGATCTTCGCAGCTTCGCTAACACGACGTTTGATATCATCCTTAGGGATCTTGCGGAGTTTCAGTCCGAACGCCATATTATCAAATACGGTCATATGAGGGTACAGAGCATAGTTCTGGAACACCATCGCGATGTCTCTGTCCTTCGGCTGAACATCGTTGACCAGTTTGTCATCGATGTAGATCTCGCCATCACTGATCTCTTCGAGACCCGCGATCATACGCAGCGTTGTGGACTTACCGCAGCCGGACGGGCCGACCAGAATGATAAATTCCTTATCGGCGATTTCGAGATTGAAGTCCGAGACCGCAACCACGCCACCGTCGAAGCGCTTGTACACATTCTTTAGAATTACGTTTGCCATTAGATAACCTCCATATATAGACACGTATATGATTTACTTCTAAACTATAGCACCCGATCTAAGTTAAAACTATATGATCGATTTCACAAAGAATGAACAACAAATTTCAACTAAGAGCCAATTTTCAAGCCCTTACGGACCATGCTCTATTTTTACTTCCCCGCTTTTTGGACAGATTCCACGTGGGATCAGATAAATCTTTGTCTTTGAAGTGCATTCTGCCAAAGTCAGGTTTCGGCCTCCCGGCCATTATAAAAACGCCGAATTCTGGAGCTGTTTTTCTAACAAAGTACACAACAAACCAAATACAATGCAAGTTTATACTTCCCAGATGTATATTAAGATAATAATATTAATTCAGGCTTGCCTCGGGGGCTACCGAGTTCTATAATCCAAGCATTCTAAGAATGAATGGAGCTTTCTATGTCTCTC
>CAZJTS010000006.1:25252-26084 GCA_964548975.1 uncultured Fastidiosipila sp. | reverse complement strand
GCCGGCGTTGCTCTGGGGTTGCCTGCGAATATGGTCTACCGTCAGCCATTCCCGGGACCGGGGCTGGGTGTTCGCTGCTTGGGTGCGATTACTCGCGATAGGCTGGAAGCTGTGCGGGAGTCTGATGCGATTTTGCGTGAAGAGTTCGAGAAAGCCGGGCTGAACTTAAAGGTATGGCAGTACTTCACAGCTATACCTGATTTCAAGTCTGTAGGTGTGAGGGATCACAAGCGGAGCTACGAATGGCCGGTGATACTGCGTGCGGTGAACACGGTTGATGCGATGACTGCGGAGATCGAGGAAGTGCCTTATGAGGTACTGCATAAAATTACAGAGCGGATCACTGCGGAGGTGCCGGGGGTGAACCGGGTGCTGTATGATTTGAGCCCGAAGCCGACGGGGACGATTGAGTGGGAGTAGTGGCGGGAAGCCATTGCATATAATTGTTTGCGGCTCTTGCTTAATCTAATAGCAACGTTTGGGTAAAAGTAAATGACTAGGCTAACTGGAGCAAGGCAACATGAATAACTGTAATGGAGCGTGACGATGCGTTATGACGCGGGGAAGATATACGACCGCAATGAAGTCGGCGATTTGGATATCTCACAAAACTCTGACCTTGTGGCGCAAATCCATAGCAGGAAGTCACACGAGTTCTCAGAGCGTAAAATATTCCCTTATGCCACGGAAGACAACCTCGAACTTGAAAGGCTCATGCCTAAAGTACGCCGCTTGGTACAGAACCACCGTGAAGACCACCCATGGATTAACCTCAGTGATATGGAAATCCTGCAGAGCGCAGGGCTTTATCAGGAAGACCTTGAAACAGGTA
>CAZJTS010000006.1:20906-25242 GCA_964548975.1 uncultured Fastidiosipila sp. | reverse complement strand
AGGTAAGACAGGATTCAATCTGGCAGCTATCCTCTTGTTCGGACGTGAGGATGTAATCCTCTCCTGCACATCGAACTATGTGACCGACGCTATCTTTCGGCGCGACAACCTCGACCGCTATGACGACCGACTTATGGTTACGACAAACCTGATTGACGCCTACGACCAGTTGATTGAGTTTATCAACAAACACACTTTGGATAAGTTCTTCCTCATCGGCGACCAGTCGGTCAGTGTACGGTCCAAAATAGCGCGCGAGCTGGTGAGTAACAGCCTCGTGCACCGCGAGTATACGAGTGCATACCCTGCGAAGATAATCATTGAGCGAGATAAGATAGTTACTGAAAACTGGAACATTCCGAAGAACCCCGGGCGAATTGACCCGAACCGCTTCACACCGTATCCGAAGAATCCACTTTTAGCGAACTTTTTTGTCCAGATAGGTCGGGCGGATTCGCTTGGCTCAGGTGTTCGCAATCTTTACAAATTCACAAAAATTTATTCTGGTGGCGAGCCCGAACTCATCGATGGCGATGTGTTTAGGACGATGGTACCGCTCAGCGAATCAGTTCACTCTGGCACTGATTCTGGCACTAATGCCACTAATCCTGGCACTAATCTTGGCACTAATGGCACTAATCGAGGTACTGATAATAAAGCAGTGCTGTTTGAGGCTTTGAAACAAAACCCCAATCTCACTTATGATGAGATGTCGAAACAGTTGTCGTTGCCGCGTCGCACAGTCTCCCGTGAATTGAAGGAACTTCAGGAAGAAGGGCAAATTCGTCGCGTGGGAAACAATCGGACTGGATATTGGGAAATCGTCAATGCCGGGTAAATCTTTTGACGTTTCCTAATCTCTGTATTGTTTCTCCGGCGAAGGTAACATGATTTTCGATTATTTTAATTACGCGCAAGAACAAGATCAGTAAACAGCATTTCGTGTTTAGGAAGGTGAGTATGGAGATTCTCCGTTTCCCGATTGTAGAAGGAATGACCCCAGAGTTATTATCTGGGACAGACCGCTTTGCCTATGCATTAAGTGACTTTGCAGATGCTTGGGAATTGCCCGATTGGGAAGAGAGCGGTGGCTATCAAGGAGCGGTTCTTCAAATATACGATTTGTATGAGAATAAGGTGCATAAGCCGTTTGATAAAAAGAAGAACGTGACTTACCAAAAGCCTTTGTTCTATAAGGATATGATTTATTTCCTTCAGACTGATTTTGACGAGCAAAAAGTTTGCTTGTTTAAGTTGACACCAACGTCAGAACTACAAGAGGTAACAAGGTTTTCAATCAATGAAATCAATTTGTACAATCTTGGACTAACAGGTGAAGACATTCACATAACCAGTCAAGATGATACTTTTGTTTGCTATTATCCAGATCCATTTGAGATTAAACTTGAACCTAATGAAAGCGTGCTTTGTATTTCTGGAGACAAGATCTATTTCAATGCTTGGATAGAGGAAGGCATTGATAGCGAAGAGATAGCTTATGACTATCGTTACTATGAAAAATTGCTAATTAAGGACAGGCAGGGAAATCTAATCTCTGAAGAGGTAGGTAGCTTAAACCGATTTCTAGATGGTAGATGGAGATTATCCTAACGAACGGTAGTTGATGATTATGAACTTACGGACTGCGATGGGCATGAACTAATCAAAACACTGACCAAACTCGATATTTCAAAGAATATCAAACAGAATAATAGGACAACTAAACAACAGCGATAAAGAGTTCAGAGCCTGATGTTTCAGGCTCGGTTAGCGTTAGTATTTCTTTAAGTCATAAAGTCAGGAATCATGTACCGGTCATTTATCGTTCTATCGTTTCAATCGTTTTGAAACGATAACAGTATCGTTGCAAAACGATAGCAACATCGTTAAAATGAATAGAGGAGGTAGCTATGAAACAACGTGAGCCAATAGATCTTGAATATAAACGTGAATTAAGTTCTACGTATCTAAAGACTGTCAGCGCTTTTGCGAATTATGGGGGCGGAACAATTGCATTTGGTTTCGATGACGATGGTACATTGGTTGGTCTGGATAATCCAAAACAGGTCAGCCTCGATATCGAAAACCAGATCAACGATAATATAAAGCCTATACCAAATTTTACTTTGCAGATTGACGGAACGGAAATGACCGTCATTTTAACAGTTGAAGAGGGTCTGGATAAACCTTATGTCTATCGTAATAAGGCCTATAGGCGAGCAGATACTTCAACTGTTGAAGTAGATCGCTCTGAATACAACCGGCTCATTCTCAAAGGGCTGAATGAACAAGTTGAGGAAATGCCGGCACGTAGACAAGATTTAACCTTCACATACCTTGAACCAATGATGCGTGATTCACTTGGTATTGATGATCTATCTAAGGACGTTCAGAAAACCTTGAATTTATTTTCTGATAAAAAGGGATATAACCGGGCAGCAGAACTTTTTTCAGATCAAAATGGAAATGCTGGAATTGACATTGCTGTCTTCGGGAAGAGCATTGATGTGTTCATAGACCGTATTCAATATAATGGGACATCAATTCTGCAACAGTATGATGATGCTTTAGGATATATCGTCAAGCGATTTACCTACGAGCAAGTTATTGATGCAAAACGCGAACGCGTAGAATTGATTCCGATACAGGCTATACGCGAGGCATTGGCAAACGCTATTGTCCATCGCATATGGGATAATCAAGCTCCCATACGCGTCTCCATCCATTCAGATCGTGTGGAGATTATGTCACCGGGGGGATTGCCGACTGACATTACGACAGAGGAATACTTGTATGGGCGCATCTCATTGTTGAGAAACCCGATCATTGCGAATGTGTTCTTTCGCTTAAGTATTATTGAAGCTTTTGGTACCGGGGTTTTGCGCATTATGCAAGCATATGAAGACAGCTTTGTTAAGCCGTCATTCATCTTCACGCCGAATACACTAACAGTTACATTGCCTATAACAACCAATTTCAACGATCTTGATACCGATGAACGTGCAGTCTTGTCAGAAATGAGAAAGTTGGATATTCCCGTGAAGAGGGTAGATTTGGAGAAAGAACTTCAAATTTCAAAGGCAAAATTGATTCGCATTCTTAATACACTGTTAGAAAAAAATATCATCGAGAGAATTGGGGCCGGTCCTGGTGTGATGTATCGAATTCTCTGACCATCGTGTAACGATAAGGCTATCGTTGTAAGATGTTTGAAACGATGAAACGAATGAAATCATTTAGCTCATTTCGGAGGTAATCCCTATGTACGTTGCCGTCAGTGGTGCTGGCAAAGCAAGAGTGATTCAGTTTCGTAAAGATACCCGTATTCTAGGAACCAAGAAGAAGAAAACTAAGGTCATAAAAACCTTAGGTAATTACGAGAGAATGCTCGCCGAGGATCCGGATATCATTGAGAAGCTACGCAAAGAAGCGAAAGCACTCACGCTTCAAGAACAGGCGGAAAATGCCCCCATTGCCCTAGACTTAGATAACCAGGAACTACAGTCTCCGTATCTGGCTTATCCGTCCTATCACTTCGGTCATGCCCCATTGGCGGCAATCTGGAAAGCTATGGATCTGGATCGCTTAATTAAGGACCGCTGTGGTAAAAAGAATCGTACAGCGATCTGCCAGGCGATCTTTGCTTTACTGGTTCACCGACTCTGTGACCCTAGAAGTGTCCTCGCCAGTGTGAAGGACTTATCGGCGTATGCCGGTTTAGACCAGGTGGGACTGGATGTCCACTACCAGGCTCTGGAGGTGATGGATAGTATCAAAGAAGTACTCATGGAACAGCTCGGTCGTTTCTTTACCCAGCACAGCCATCGCCAAGGGCCGGTGGCCTATTACGATGTAACCACCCACGTCTTTGAAAGTGTGCGTCAGGGGGAGCTGCGTAGGTTCGGCTTCTCCAAGGATCACAAGAACAATGAAGTACAAGTGGTGATGGGGATGTTACTGGATAACAACGGGATCCCGATCTGTTATCGGCTCTTCCCCGGTAATACCATGGACCAGAAGACCTTAAAGACCGCTATAGCGGAGTTACAAGCTAAATACCAACTCGATAAGATTGTCCTCGTCGCCGATCGTGGGTTGAATGGACAGGAAAATCTGGAGTACTTACTTCAGGAAGGCCATGACTTCGTGATCGCTTATACCCTTAAGCGTTCAACAGAAGATCTAAAGGCTATGGCTCTCGCCCCGGATTCTGTTTTGAAAGACAGCCTTGTACAAGGCCACTTTGCACTTTGCTTCCTTGCCCTATCCATGATCCGCTATGCCCAGTATCTCCTGAAAGAGAAGAAAAACATTAGCCATAGTGTGGATGTGTTAA
>CAZJTS010000006.1:0-20896 GCA_964548975.1 uncultured Fastidiosipila sp. | reverse complement strand
GATAGTTGGTACAGCCCTCGGGTGGTAGCCGTAGGGGACTACCCCGAGACATATATGCTCCCGACCTCTGTACCACAGGCCTATTTTGATTTGACGGAGTGTCTGGGTATGCCGAACTTACGCACTGTGATGCGTATAAGCCAATTTAAGGCACTGATCAAACTGGATATTTCAAAGAATCTCAAACAGAATTACAGGTCAAGCAAAAAGTAACAGTGAACATTTCTGAGCCTGATTTTCCGGGGATGGTGAGCGTCAGCATTACTATTGGTCATAAGGGCAGGAGTCACGTACCGGTCATTAATAGTTCTAACGTTTCAATCGGTTGAAACAAGTATCGAGTAGTATCGAGTAGTGTCCCTGAGTTTTGCAGGTGAAATTAAGAAAAAAGCCCATGAACCCTTGGAAACAGGCGCTCTGTGGGAATTTTGCCTAATCCAAAACTCGTTTACCGCTTATCGAGTAGCATCGAGTAGTTTCGAGCAAGCACGGGATGCTTAGTATGAAACATGTCAAACACGATAGCTTAAGGGCATTCGCACGCTGCAGAAAACTACTGCCTCACCATCACCTTATTACACTAGCCACATCGTGGTATGACGAAACTCAACACCCTCCAACCGTAAGCATTATCAGTCACTAACTAAACCCTTAATCGGAGCAAAAAGCCGGAGGGGGAAGTTCATACACAACCAGCTAAAAGTCATAAAGTTCCAAGAATTCTTCTGGAGCCAGATCTTCAGGGATGCATTTGTCTGTAGAGAGTTGCATAGATTCTATGGTGCTCGCCCAATAAACCCGCTCTGAGGAATTGGCACCGGGTCCGCTACTACGTATCTCAATGTAGCGAGTAGTCGTATGAGCTTCCGGTTTCAGCCAGTCGTGCCATCCCTGTGGATGAACGTGTGCCCCCAAATGACAATCATTAAAGGTAGTTTGAGCGAACTCGCGCCAAGGGCGACCGAGGTACACGGTACCGGCGGGACAGTCGGATTCGAGATGGCAATTGTGGAAGATCAGACCGTGAGCTTGGTGTTCAGGTGTGGAAGCTGCTGTGATGTAGCCAGTCGGTTTTTCGTGATTCAGATTTCCGATATCAGATGGAGGCAGAGAGACTATCTGGCATCTTTCAAAGTAGGCAGCACCTCCACCGAAAATGAAATCGACACCGCCTTCGATATAGCAGTTCTCGAAATATGAGGCACAAAGTGGACGCATCTGCCAGATCTCTGAGCCGAGGAAACCTTTAGCCTGCTTGGGACTTGGCGGTAGAGGAGCAAGGAAGAGTGTATCCTGATCACCTAGCAGACGGCACTGACGAACCACAGCATTGCGGGCATTGAGAGAAAGTGCAATTGCTTGACCGACGATCTTACCCTTGCCTGCGATATTGGCAATAGTAAGATTTTCGAGGGTGATGTAGTCAGACTCACAGTGGAGGGTCGGCGTTCGAAAGGTGCCTAACGGTTCACCTGAAGCATCGTGATGTTTGGCGCCTAGCCCGTACTCAATTCTTGTATCTTCCGCATGCCGGCCTGTCCCGCGGATCTCCAAGCGTGGAATCTGCGTAAAGATCCTTTCGTGATAAACCCCTGGTGCTAGTTCAATCGTCAGTGTATCATCGCCGGACAAAATAGCATTCGGCAAGTCATCGAGTGCGGCAGACAAAGTGTTAAATTTACTTTGAGCGGATACTATTCGTAGCATTTCGTCTCCTATGAGGATGAACTTTACTCCGAAAATCACTATAGCATAAGCGAACGGTCAATCCGAGTTTAATACTCGCTTGTTTACCTGTAAATCAGAATAATTACGCAAATGTTTTCATTGACATAACACCTAAGAATATTAGGAAATACCGTGCAAATAATAGAATCAGACTCGTCGAACTAGGTTTATTCAGTACTTTCGTTGACAATCTCAGCGCATTCAGTAATGATAATGAAAAGTAAGGCGAGACAATTTTGCTTTATTCAGCAAACGTTTGTAGGAAGAGGGCACAAATGAATTATCAGACTTATATAGAGCAGTCGCTGACTGATTTTGTTCCGTACAAGCAAAAATGGAACTATGAAGATGGATGTGTCTTACAAGGTGCATCGTTTCTTTATGAGGTTACAGGCGAGGAGACTTACAAGGATTTTATTCTCAACTATCTAAAGGATTTCGTTTCACCGGAAGGTAAAATTCGGGGTTTCTCCATTGATGAGTACAATATTGATTCTGTGCATTCCGGGCGCTTGCTATTTGATGCGATGGAATGGGAACCCGAAGATCCTCGCTACCGTATAGCTATGGACGAGATTAGAAAACAGCTGGAGACACAACCCCGGACTGAGGAAGGGAATTTTTGGCACAAACTTATCTACCCATGGCAAGTTTGGCTCGATGGACTCTATATGGGCCAGCCTTTCTATGCGAAATATGACACGCTTTACGGCGGAATGGCGAATTATCAGGATATTGTGAGGCAGTTTCAGAATGTCCGCAGGTTTCTGTTTGATGAGCAAAAGAAACTCTACATCCACGCCTACGATGAGAAACGTGCCCAACCCTGGGCTGATAAAATAACCGGTCATTCACCGAATTTCTGGCTACGCGCTATTGGTTGGTATTTCGTATCACTGGTTGATACCTACGATGAGATTTCAGAAACTATTTTCGAGGCCAAAGAAGCCTTTGTCCCGTTGTTGCAAGAAGCTGCCGAAGGTTTATTGCAATATATGGATCGCGAAACCGGTCTACTCTATGATCTCGTTGACCTGACAGATCTGGAAGGCAACTATCTGGAGACATCGGGTTCAGCTATGATTGCTTTCACATTTTTGAAAGGCTCTCGACTTGGGATGCTGGACAAGGAAGTTTATGTTCCGCTCGGCCTGAAAATTATGCGCTCGCTACACGATCTTCGATTGATCAACGTGGATGGGCAATGGAAACTCACACAAATGGTGGCGGTTTCAGGTCTCGGGCCGGGCAATACCAGAGACGGAAGTGTAGAGTACTACCTCTCTGAGCCGATTGTCTCGGATGACCACAAGGGCATGGGCGCCTTCATGATGGCATGGTCTGAAATGCTTCGACTTGAAGAGGACAGTGCGAAATGAAGCTTAAAGAACTTTTTCTCACCCCGCGTAGCTTCACGTTCGAAATTGAGAATGACATGCCATATAACTCGGAAGAAAACTGGCAGATCTGTTTAAATGGCGAGAACCTTAGAGCAGATAGCCGGAATGTTCAGAGCCTGTTTTCGTTGCTTCCTAATACTCAATATGAACTGATAGCAAAAGGAACCGAGGAGACACTGACCTTTAATTTCAAAACACCCGTCGAAAACTGGACACTTAACGTCAAGGACTTCGGGGCTGTAGGCGATGGGGCAACAGATGATACTCAGGCGATTCAGGCTGCTCTTTATGCTTGTCCGCCGGACGGACGAGTGGTTGTACCTGCTGGGAGATATAACGTCACCTCTCTCTACTTTAAGAGCAAGACCAAACTAGAGTTACAAAAGGGCGCAGTATTGGTAGCTGATCCGAATCGGAGCGGGCGGGCTGTGCTACCTGGTTTCCTAAGAGACTACAAAGGTGGCAAATTCCACCTGGGTAGTTGGGAAGGGAATCCATTGGACTGCTATGCCGGTATCTTTACGCTGATCGATGTCAACGATGTAACAATTTACGGTGAAGGAATACTGGAAGGCTCCGGTACGAAAGACGGCTGGTGGCACAATGTAAAGGTGAAAGAGGGCGCTTGGCGTCCCCGAGCGATTTACATGCGTCGTTGTAAGAACATTACTATCCAGGGAATTCGAATTCAGAATTCTCCCTCCTGGACGGTTCATCCCGTAGAGTCGGAACACCTGGGGTTCTACAATGTCTCGATTGCGAATCCTTGGGACTCGCCGAACACGGACGGAATCAATCCGGAGTCGTGCCGTGATGTAGCTATTATCGGTTGCCACTTTTCACTAGGCGACGATTGTATCGCACTGAAGTCTGGCAAGATCTACATGGCGGAAACACTAGGGATCCCGACCCGAGATGTCCGAATCCGTAACTGTTATATGGAGAATGGGCATGGAGCGATTACCCTAGGCAGCGAAATGGCTTCCGGAATCCGTGATGTCACCGTCGAACAATGCATCTTCAAACATACAGACCGCGGACTGCGCATCAAAACACGCAGAGGTCGCGGTAAGAGAGCAGTAATTCGTGATATTGTTTTTCGCAATATCCGAATGGATGAAGTGATGACACCGTTCGTCGTGAATATGTTTTATTTCTGTGATCCCGACGGCCACAGCCCATATGTCCAGACGAAAGACATAGTTGACGGTCCGGTAGATGCCCTACCCACAGTCGGATCACTTCGTTTCGAGAACATCAAGGCCGAGAACTGCCGCCTTGGCGGAATATTCGCTTACGGGTTACCAGAGCAGCCGATCGAAGAACTCATGCTGAAAGATGTGCATATGTCTTTTGTGCTCCCATCCGCTAGAGCCGAGGATACTCCGGCCATGCTGGATGATAACGACTGGGAGCAAGGGGACCTCATCTATGTCAAGAACGTTGAGCGTTTCAGATGCGAGAACGTTAGATGTGTAGTAACGGATGACGCCAAGAGCGTCATCGAGGGCGTGAGGGATCTTAGTATATCGGAGGACAGTATCCTGCCCGTCGGTAAGTAAACAGGGAGTGTGTTTATGATCGGCTCGTTTACTTATTTCGGTCTATCAACATCCGCTGAGAAGAACACGTACGAGCAAATGGAGAACGAAATCATTCTCCGCTCGGCAGTCTATGATGCTGAAGGGACAACCGTTGGAAAAGGTGGCAAATTCATGCCTTTCTTCGACGGTATCTCTTATTTCTATTGGACCGTTCCTACCGACACTTCTTACTTCTCCCTGAGCTGCGACTTTCAAGTAGATTACCTCAATCCAAATCCTGACGGTCAGGAGGGATTCGGAATCATCCTGCGAGACAGCCTGGGTGCTATGGGTGACAGCGAAAACTGCTATATGGCCAACTCCTGCTCCGTTCTGGCAACCGCATTCCCCGATCATGAGGACAAGGCTGTGCGTGACTGCTTAGGCTATCGTTTCGTCTGGGATCTGAAGTCGGAAGATGTCGCAAATAACAGGCGCGGCGCTGGCCAAAGCCATGCTCAACCTTTCGAACCAACTCCCGAGAAGATCGTCCAGGGAGGTATATACAGGCTGAGGCTCTGGCGGGATGAAGCCGGTTTTCATGTCAGCTGGGTCGATAAAGACCTGTGCGCACACTTTCCCCACCCAAATCAAATGGCCATTCTGAACGAGGAAGAGTGGTATATCGGAATGGCTGTAGCCCGTGGCTGTAATGTAACGGTTAGGAATATATGTTGGGAAATCGGTGATAAGATTGATGCCGAAAACCCGAATCGCTATCCGATGCCTTCCGCCCTTCCGGCGCTTGAAATTCTCAACAAGCACCTGCCGGCCGATGAGCCGGTTCGTTTACAGCTCTTCAGTCGCACTACTGGTCAGGTAAAGTTGCTTAAGCAAGATGAAGAATTGACTTCTTTCCCTGTTGAAGCCAGTCGCATCACGGCATCACCCGAGCTCAATTTACCAGCCGGCAAGCATCGACTTATGTACGAATGGCAAGCCGGTGATGAACGTTTAACAGGCTCAATAGAGATCGAATCTCGTGCTTTGGTGAATGAAATATTTGTCTGCCCCGAAGGTACAGAACGCGGCCTCGGTACGGTAGATGACCCGCTGGACTTACTTACCGCCATCCGTTACATAAGATCAGGTGGTCGCATTTCACTTGCAGCCGGCACCTATTCATTCGACGATGCGATTGAAATCGAGTATGGTAACTCAGGCTCGGTTTCGGCTAGAAAATCCCTTATCTGTAAGGAAGGTCGAGCTGTCATTGATTTCACAGGAAAAGGCGGGCCTTTTTATCTAAACGGTTCCTATTGGGAACTTTCGGGCATTACGATCTGCCATACGGGTGACAATCGACAAGGGCTCAAGATCGGGGGATCCCATAATCTCCTGACCGACCTGGATGTTCACTCGAACGGTGATACAGGTATGCAGATCTCGTCGAGGGAAGACCTCCATGCGGACGACTGGCCAGCCGGGAATCGTGTAAGCTTCTGCCGTTCGTTTAATAATGCCGATCCTGGCTTGAACAATGCAGACGGCTTTGCGGCAAAACTCGCCTGTGGAGCCGGCAATATCTTCGAAGGATGCCTTTCGTACAATAACATCGATGACGGCTGGGATCTTTACACCCGCATTGCGAACGGGCCGATCGCTCCCGTCGAGATCCACAACTGTCTCTGTTATCGCAACGGTCATAATCAGGCCAAAACCATGTATGCGGACGGCAACGGCTTCAAACTGGGCGGTGAAGGTATCCCGATTCCCCATCGCTTGACCGGAAGTCTCGCCTGGGAGAATGATGCTGATGGCATCACCAGTAATTCAAACCCGGCGATTCAACTCGAACAGTGTGTGTCGATCAGACAACTGGGACGAAATTACGCTATTTATGGTCAGGGAAGCCCGGCTTTGGCCGCAATCGCTAATGGATGTATCTCAATTGCAGGAACTGAGAAGGACTTACTGCCTCCGCATCTGAAAGACGGGGAGGGTGTGACTTATTCAGACCGAACAAAGGAAGAAGTATTACAGGAGTGGATGCAGGCATTCAGGCTTAAGTACCCGGATCGAAAAACATGGTTAAATACAGCAATTAGCGTGATGCTGGCAACGGCAAACTAGTTTTCATGGAAACATTTGCAGAGAGGTAGGCAAAAGTGCACAAAAATGGCATAACAATTTCTAGCACTATTCTTGTGTAAAAATGATTGACTAAAAGAAATGCACCTTGTATATTTAGATAAAACGAACAAATTGTAGATATTTCCCCGTCCCTATACAGAATAGAACTTCGAAATACTACACAGCAACTGAAGCTTAAGCTGCAAACATTTGCATATTGAAAGGAGGACAATGCGGCAGCTGGAGCACCCGAACCAATAAAGTTCAAATAATGGAAAGCGAAATTAACAACAAGTAATGATTATGGAGGTAATCTAAGTGAAATTACGCAGAATCCTATCGGTCGGTCTCTTGAGTGCAATGCTTCTGTCCACGGCGGCTGCTTGCTCAACGACTGACAACACCACAGCCGCACCTGGTAACACAACAGCCACACCCGGCGGAACTGTGGATGGCACAGAAAGCACGGAAGACCCGGCTAATGAAGTTGAAAAGCCAGAGAAAATCAGCATTATGGTCGATGGTACACTTCTTACGAAGGTCAATGCCAGAGAAGAATTCGAGAAGAAATGGGAAGAGATCACCGGTATAGACCTGGAGATTACTCAGCCCGACCATGACGCCTACTATGATATCCTCGGCCAGACCCTGACCGGTGGAGACCTGCCGGACGTGATCCTTCTGGGATCTACCTACTATGCCGGATTTGCCGGTGAAGATGTCCTCTGGGATATGACCGAAGCTTTCGAAAACTCCGAGTTTAAAGCTTCCGGCAGATTGAATGCACCGGAAGTCGTCGACGGTATGAGAATTGATGGTAAACTCTACGGCATGCCTGTTACTCGTGGTAACGGCTGTATTACTTATGTAAAGCAATCCTGGCTTGATAACTTGGATATGGAAGTGCCGACGACTTATGATGAGTACTTCAGCATGATCGAAGCATTTACAAAGGGCGATCCGGACGGTAACGGCGTAGATGGCGATACTTTCGGTGTAGCTAGTGCCGGTATCATTGGTAAAGAGTCTCCTTTCATCAACTACCTGCCTGAATTCTATCAGGACGCTTACCCCAGCTTCTATAAGAATGATGACGGTGTTTGGGTAGACGGTTTCACTGACCCGAATATGGAAGCAGCTTTGCTCCGCTTGCGTGATGCATACACAAACGGCTACCTCGATAAAGAGTCCCTCACTCAGGGTACGAAAGATTGCCGCGATAAGTTCTATGAAGACAAATTCGGTGTATTCACTTACTGGGCAGGTAAATGGAATACGAACCTGAAAGTCAATCTGGAAGCCAATGAGCTTTCTGGTGACCTGGTGGCCCTTCCTCCGATTGCTGAGGTTGACAACTATATCGAAAGAACACCTCCCGTCTGGGCGATCACAGCTAACGCTGAGAATCCCGAAGGTGTTTATAAGTACTTCTTCGAGACCATGTTCGATGGTGCAGAAGGTCAGACACTTTGGACTTATGGTGTGAAGGGTGTTCACTGGGACGATAAAGCCGAGACTGTAGTCGATAATGAGTACAAAGAAGGCGAGTTCCATATGTTAGAGTCTCTTGAGTTCCCCGGAACCCAGTATACAACTGCTCACATTGATCCTCTGCTGAGCATCGCTGATTTCGAAGGTGAGAACCCTGGTGCAGCGCAGATCGCTCCCGAAGCAAGAGCTTCTCAGGAAACATTCAATGAGAACTCTGTACAGGCGTTGATCGTAGTTGCTACAGATGAGATGAGTGAACACAACGGTAATCTGACTACCCTCAAGAACACAATCGTCGCGAATGTCGTGACTCAAGGTGCAGATTTTGCCAAGGAAATGGAACGTTTCGAGAACGAAGGCGGCGCCGAGTGGTCGAAACTGATCGTAGACTCGCTGAATAACTAATCCACTTTTAAGCGGGCTGTGCTTGCACAGCCCGCTATTGTTTCGACAAGGAGGCCTAAGCCAGTGAACCTCAGAAAAAATACTACTTATACAAGAGCAGATGGGAGCGTCGGACGGGTTCGCCAGACTCCCCTTGGCCTGCGCGTCAAGAAGTATATCCCATTCTATATCATGTTTTTGCCGGTCTTTGTTTTTGCCATTATTTTCTATTACGCACCTATGCTCGGAATTAGCTTAGCGTTCACGGAATATAAGGGAACGAAAGACCCGGTTTTCACCGGCTTCGCAAATTTCAAACGCATGTTTTCACAGGCCGGTTTCTGGAATGCATTTAACAACACGATCTTCCTGAGTGTCGTCAAGTTACTCCTCAATACCTTTATGGCCGTTGCTTTGTCGCTAGTATTGAATGAAGTTCGGAACCTTCGGTTTAAGAAATTCTCTCAGACGATCGTGTATTTACCACACTTTATGTCATGGGTTGTGACTGTCTCCGTCTTTGGAATGATCCTCGCACCAAGCCAGGTTGGCCTCGTGAATAATCTCTTGACCAGTCTCGGCATTATTGACCGTGGTCAGGAAATCTACTTCCTGGGTAGTCAGCAATGGTGGCGACCTGCTTACTTTGTAATCAATATTTGGAAAGATACAGGGTGGGGCACTATTCTCTACATGGCGACGTTATCCAGTATTGCTCCGGAACTCTATGAGTCCGCCTCGATCGACGGTGCCGGACGCTGGCAGAAAATGCGTTATATTACCTTGCCGGCTCTCTACGGTACGATTATCACAGTGCTGATTCTGAATTTGGCCAAAGTCATGAATCTCTTCGAATCGGTATTTGTTATGCAGAACAACGCTGTAATCAAGCAATCCGATGTATTACAGACTTACATATACACACAGACCTTCAACAGCGGAGCACTACCGAATTACGGTTATACGACAGCAGTCGGCCTGGTCAAGTCACTTGTAGGCTGTGCGCTGGTCCTGATCTGTAATTACGCCAGCAAAAAAGTCCGCGGCCGCGGAATTGTTTAAGGGGAAACACCGATGAAAAATAAAGTTTCTGTCTATGATATTGTAATTGTCCTTATCCTGCTGCTAGTTTGTTTCTTAATCATGGTGCCGCTGTGGAAAGTGCTTGTCGACTCTTTTGACTTGAGGACTGCCTATGGAATGAAGCTTTGGCCGGAGAAAATTGGTTTAGATGGATATGTATCAGTGTTTACGAATCCGACGCTATCAGAACCGCTGAAGGTCTCGGTGATAACTACAATTCTCGGAACACTGGTCGCCATGACGCTTTCCACACTGGGAGCTTATGTATTGATCCAATGGGATATGCCCGGTAGAAACTTCCTAGCAGGCTTCTTACTGTTCACCATGATTTTCAATGGTGGTATGATCCCGACATTCCTGGTTATCCGTGGTGTGGGTTTATACAACAATCTAGGCTCTGTCATCATGGTCAATGCTTTGAATGTTTTCAACCTCGTTCTGATGCGCAACTTCTTCGAATCAATCCCCGGCAGTCTTTTCGAAGCGGCAGATATCGATGGTGCTACACCTTTGGCCATCTTCTTGAAAATTGTGCTACCGCTTTCTAAAGCAGCTATTGCCTCGATCGGCTTACTCTTCTTAGTTGCTTACTGGAACGATTACACCAACTTCAAAATCTATATTACGAACTCAGATCTGTATAACTTCCAGATGAAGCTTCGCAGTATAATTCTAGGGAGTGACCAGCCAACCGCTTCAGGCTCTGCTACACAGAATACAGTTCAGAACGCAGCTATTATCACGGCAATCATACCGTTTATGATCCTTTATCCTTTCGCACAGAAGTATTTTATAACCGGCATGAATGTTGGAGCAGTGAAGGAATAGATCCATGCTTGAAAACATGAGAAAAATTATTTGGACGGGCGACTCTACAGTTGCCCGTAACTCGTTTAGCACATACCCGCAAACAGGCATCGGCCAGGGGATGGAACGCTATTTGCAAGATGACGTTCTACTCTTGAATTTAGCAGTAAATGGCCGTAGCACCAAAAGCTTCATTGACGAGCAGCGCCTGGTTAGAGCTTACTTTGATTTAGCCGAGGAGGATTTTCTTTTTATCCAGTTCGGCCATAATGATCAAAAGATGGAAGATCCGAACCGATATGCAGATCCTTGGGGTGAGTTCAGAGTAAATCTCGGCAAGTTCGTGGCAGTTTCGCGGAATCGGAGTGCATACCCGGTGCTGATTACGCCTGTTGCGCGCAGGCTATTCGGAGAAGACCGTAAAATCATACCGAATCACGGAGACTACCCGGCAGCAATGATTGCTACAGCTCAGCAGCTCCAGGTGCCTCTGATAGATCTATATAGTGACTCCATTGCACTCCTTAACGAGCTGGGAGACGAAAGGTCGAAGGAGCTCTTCATGTGCTTTCCACCAGGTCAATACGAACGATTCCCTGAGGGAGCAGAAGACAACACGCATTTAACTGCGAAAGGCGCCAGAGTCTTTGCTGAACTTATCGCAAAACGATTATGGGCATTAGGCGCACCGTACCGCGATCTCCTGGCGGAGGCTGTTGCCGAACTTCTCTAGCGCAAAGGTACGATTATTGGAGGTACTGAACATGACAGATGCATTGTGGACTCCTCGGCGAAAGGACGAAACTTATATTAATCCGATTATTTTTGCCGACTATTCAGATCCGGATGTTTTACGGTTCGGAAACTATTTCTATCTGACTGCATCCAGTTTCCAATACACTCCCGGCCTGCCCATCTTGCGATCTGCCAACCTTGTAGATTGGGAACTGATCACGTATGCGTTACCGGCAATACCTGAAGAACGCTACGCACTGCCACAAGTTTCCCAAGGTGTGTGGGCACCTTCGATTCGTGAGTATGACGGACTTGTCCGTATCTATTACGGCATGCCTGACGAAGGGATTTATGAGGTCCAAGCGCCACATCCGGAAGGTCCTTGGTCCGAACCGATTCTGATCAAAGCCGGTAAAGGCCTGATCGATCCTTGTCCATACTGGGATGAGGAGGGGAACGGTTGGATCGTCCATGCATTTGCCAAAAGCCGCATCGGTTTCAAGAGCGTACTAGCCTGCTTTCCTTTTATGGAAAAAGGCACATATGTCAAAGGAACTGAACGCTTAATTTTTGACGGAGTGGCGACACAACACACGATAGAAGGCCCTAAAGTCCATAAAAAAGGGGACTACTATTTTATTTTTGCTCCGGCCGGGAGCGTGAAGACCGGTTGGCAGACCGTACTGCGAAGTAGGGACATTTACGGACCTTATGAAGAGCGGATCGTTATGGAGCAAGGGGATAGTCCAATCAATGGCCCGCATCAAGGCGCCTGGATCGAAGACTTTGCCGGACAGGACTGGTTTGTCCATTTCCAGGATAGGGGGGCCTATGGTCGGATAGTCCATTTACAACCCATGCATTGGGATGGGGACTGGCCGGTGATTGGTGACCCGCGTCAGAAAGAAACAGCCGGTGTGCCTGTTCTGCACCATTCGATCCCCGTCGCCCAAGTGGCACAGACAGAAGCACTGAGTCTTCAGGCATCCGATGATTTCAGCTCGTCCAGTCTGGGTTTGCAGTGGCAATGGTATGGCAATCCACCGGACAATGCTTACAACATTAGCAACGGCACGCTGAGACTTCTCGCCCAGAATGCTGATGGAAATTCCGCATACTCTCTATGGCATAAACCGAATCTTCTGACTCAGAAACTGATCGCCCCCACTTACCACATAACAGTTGAACTGGAAGTAGACGAGCTCGCCGACGGCAATACCACAGGTCTTGCTATGCTCGGTGATTCCTACATGGCTGTCGCGATTCGGAAAGAGGCGGGGCTACGCCTCATGCTCGTTCAGGCCTCCGCTGATGAAGCAGAAGCTATCGTAGAGCAATCGATTCTAGATGTTGATAAGTTGATCCTGCAACTCTGGATCGAGGAGGAAGATGGCCAACCGGTCGTGAGTTTCGGTTATGAGATTGATGGTTATAAACACCGCTATGCGCAGAGAATGCGACCGTCCCCAAACACCTGGACCGGCGCAAAGCCCACATTGTTCGCCATCTCAAGAGCAGATGCGGTAAGTGGCATAGCAAAGTTTCGCGGCTTTCAGGCAAGGAGACTTCCATGAATTTCGAACAATTACTGTCTACCGGCACGCTCGCAGAGATACGTAGATTTCTCCATAAAGACCCTATCCGTATTCGTGGTCGCCAAGCTAACGGCACGCCCTGGTCCTACCTGGCCGTTCGCCGAGGCGATATTGACCTCGTGCGCTGGGTAGTAGAGTATTCTCGGGCAGATATGAATGAACTCGATGCAGAGGGCAGAAATATTTTGTTCCCCGCAATCGAGTCCGATAGTGTCGAGATCTGTCGCTACTTTGTTGAACGTGTAGGTATTTCACCGTTAGAAGCGGATCGACATCTGACGACACCGCTCGAGTACGCCGCGAAACTAGGCAAAAGCGAAGTTCTCGCATATCTGGAGGACCAAGTGGGCTTTACTTTGGCCGAAAGCTATAAGAATCCCGTACGTAGTGGCTTCTCTCCGGACCCCTCTGTCGTCAGAGTCGGTGACGATTACTACATGGTCAATTCCTCCTTCGTCAGCTTCCCGGCGATACCGATTTCTCATTCGACAGATCTCGTTAACTGGACTACGATCGGGCATGCTGTTACGAATTCTGACTGGATTGATTTCTCGACTTTTGACTCAGGCCGGGGTTTCTGGGCTCCTGATATTTCCTATCATGAAGGGCGCTTTTACATTATTGTCACACTCAGGTACAACGATACGGAAGATGTCATTCGTCGGCAAATGGTAGTTTCCAGCGAACGGCCGGAAGGTCCTTACTCCGAGCCAACTTTCCTAGAAGAGGACGGCATCGATCCCTCGCTTTTCGCCGATGGCGACCGGCGTTATGTTTTGTTGAACCGAGGTGTACGTATATTCGAAGTTGACTCCGAGGCCAAAGAACGGCTGAGCGAAACGACACTCCTCTATTATGGAGACAGTCGCAAAGCGACGGAAGCACCCCATCTGATTAAGCGCGGTGACTACTACTATCTGTTTATGGCGGAGGGTGGCACCGGTCAGGGTCACGAGATCAATGTTGCGCGTGCTTCGTCCTTACATGGGCTTTATCTGCCATGCCCTTTTAATCCGATTCTAGCTCAGAAAGATAGTGTGAAAACTATACAGAGAACCGGGCACGGCAAGCCAGTCGAAACTCAGAATGGTGAGTGGTATATTTTTTATCTGGCAAGCCGTCAGTATGAGCCCGTTTTTTCTTCTCTCGGGAGAGAAACATTTCTGGATAGGCTTGATTGGACAGCTGATGGTTGGCCTATCATTAATGGGAACCGGACACCTTCTGCGATCTCTGCTTTCCCCGCCCTCGCACGCAATGAGGTAGCGGATAATCCCGGCTTTGGCCATGACAGTCTCGGGTACGATTGGTACTTTATCCGCAACCCACTAAGAGATTCATACCGGGTCTCCGAAAACATGTTGTCAATCCGCAGTAGCAATCTTTGGCCGGACGAACCCTTTTGTAAACAAATCCTGGTACGACGCCAAAGTGCTCCTGACTATGTAGCTTCAGTCGAAGCAGAGGTAGAGGGTTTGGCAGAGAATACAACCACCGGCCTGATCAGCTACTATGACGAATTCAGCTGGCACTATCTCTGTCTGCAAAAGCAGAAGGGCCAGCTCCACCCATATCTGTATGTGCAAAATGGTCTGGATAAAGAAATGGTCTCCGGCGAACCATTCACTAGTGCCGAGCCGCTTTGCTTCAGGGTTGAAGTCAATTGGCCGAATTACAGCTATACAATTTCTGAAGGCGACAAAATCCGTTTTTCCGTTGATCTGGAGAGCAGAATATTGACAGACGAGGGCTGTGCTTTCGGTAAGCGTTTCACCGGTCCTGGGATCGGCGTATTTAGTCACGATCCTAGAGGAGAGCAAACAGTGGTCTTCAGGAATTTTACTTTTGAAGAGTTAGAAAGATAAAAATACTCATGGGACACTCAAATCGTTATCTTGATGCCTACCAGAGGTATAAGGATAAGCCGGTCAAGATTCTCATCGGCCTCTACCGAGGGAATTTTCTCCGTCTTGCCCTGGCAGGCGTGTGTCATCTGATCAAACACAGCCCTGCTTGGGTGATGCCGATTATCATTGCGGATATTATCACGACACTTACACAATCGACTTCTGGCACATGGAATATGGTGGTCAGGAACTGTTTAATACTCGGAGGTCTGGTACTCCTTAATATCCCGATGAACTATCTGCACGTCCATCTGCGAAGTACTGCTCTCAGGAGGGTAGAAGCTGGGCTACGCAGTACTATCGTTGAGAAGCTTCAACATCTTTCGATCCCTTTTCATAACGAGGTTCAGAGTGGCAAATTACAGTCTAAGGTCATCAGGGATGTGGAAGCGGTACAAACGTTATCAGAAAATATCTTTGTTAGCTTGATCGCAGTACTCATAAATATTTGTGTTGCCCTGATAATAACGGCCGGCTCTAATCTGGTTGTCTTTCTTTTCTTCCTATTGGCAATTCCCGTTGCTGCGGTGACCATACGTCTTTTTCGTAAACCTATTGAAAAAAAGAACGTCGCATTTCGCTATGAAGTAGAACGCACCTCTGCCGAATTCTTTGAGATGCAGGAGATGATCACTATAACGCGTGCGCATGCACTCGAAGATGTCGAGACTGAGCGGTTGACCCGACAGGCCCATCAAGTGGCAGATGAAGGCTATCGCCTGGACATTGTGCAAGCGAACTTTGGCTCGGTTAGCTGGGCGATTTTCCAGTTCTTTCAGATCGCTACCCTGATGCTTTCGTCTTACCTCAGTTTGAATGGCATGATCCCGGTCGGTAATGTCGTTTTGTACCAGACCTATTTCACTTCGCTAGTTAATTCTGTTACACATGCGATTAACCTGTTTCCGATGATAGCCAAAGGTATGGAGTCTTTGAGAAGTATCGGTGAAGTACTGAATTCAATGGATACCGAAGACTACACAGGCAAGACTTGGCTTGACCATATCGAAGGCTCCTTTCGTTTCAATAACGTCGATTTCACTTACCGGGGAAGTGATCACAAAGTGCTCGAGAATTTCTCTTTAGAGGTTAATCCTGGCGAAACGGTTGCTTTCGTCGGTGAGTCGGGTGCCGGTAAAACGACCATTATCAATCTCTTGATCGGTTTTATGAAACCGACTAGCGGCTCATATTTGATAGATGGGTTCAATACCGCCGATCTTGACTTCCGCAGTTTTCGCAGACATTTGTCAGTTGTACCTCAGAATTCTGTACTTTTTTCAGGAACAATCCGTGACAACATCAGTTACGGTAGCCCGGATATCACTGATGAGGAAATCATGGTGGCCGTACGCGCTGCTTCTCTGGAAGAATTCATTCTTAGTCAGCCGCATGGTCTTGATACCTACCTTACAGAAAACGGCAACAATCTTTCAGGTGGCCAAAGGCAACGTTTGTCGATCGCCAGAGCTCTAGTGAGAAAACCGCAGGTAATCCTCTTCGATGAGGCGACTTCGGCTCTGGACAGTGTCTCTGAGAAAGCTGTTCTTGAAGCGTTAGACAACTTGATCGAAGGTCGTACCGCATTTATCGTAGCGCACCGTATTTCTACTATTCGTAAGGCCGATAAGATCTTTGTGCTGGACAAAGGTAAGATCATCGAAATGGGAACTTACGACGAACTTATGGAACGAAACGGTCGCTTCACGGAGCTCCAGAATATCCAAAGCGGAAATTTAGCAGGGGAGTACAATGTCTAAGCACAATATTATTAGTGAAACAAAGGTTCCGCCGTTCTTATGGGAGAACTTCCTCAGAAGGATCGCTGAAGAGAAAATTAATCTTCATGCGGCCCTTTTGAGCAGAGGTGATTCGTTGCAGTTCGAATCATATACGAAAGAACTAGGCGAAGATTCCTTGTACAGGCTGTTCTCAGTTTCGAAATCGGTTTCGGCACTTGCTATCGGCTGTCTGGCCGAGGAAGGGAAACTATCACTCAATGATCCGATTCTGACTCATTATCCTGAATATGAGGAGGGCTCTCACACCTGGCTCCAACAAATGACAATCCGAGATATGCTCCGAATGGAGACCTGTCATCAGACGACGACTTATAAGATTGATCCCGCTAAGCCGTGGGTGGAAAGCTTTTTTGTCACACCGCCTGATCACGCACCGGGACAGGTATTTTTCTACGATACATCTTCGAGTCACGTGCTCGCGAATCTCGTCGAACGCCTTGCCGGGACAAAAATTCTCGATTATCTACGCGATCGCGGTTTGCGTGAAGCCGGTCTATCGGAGAAGGCGTACTTCCTAGAAGACCCACAAGGTTCACCTCTAGGAGGAAGCGGCCTGATGGCCACAGCACGTGACTTCTGGCTGATTGCTTGCGTAGTCATGATGAACGGCAGTTTTGCTAATCGCCAGATCTTCCCACCGGATTTCTGCCGGGAAGCAACATCACTTCAGACAGCAACAGCACAAAACGCCTCCTTCCGAGAAGAATCATACGGCTATGGCTACCAGTTCTGGCGTCACCGCGCTGGATGGATGATGTATGGCATGGGAGGGCAACTCGCCATCTGTGTACCGGATCTGCAGCTTCTACTAATCACGACAGGAGATTCTCAGAAATATAAGAGTGATATACAGCGTATATTCGATAGTTTCTTTTCTGAAATTGCCGATCCGCTCCGATCTGGTGCAGACAATGAAAATTGTGACCGAATATCCGAATTTCGTAGCCTGCCACTTGCGGGTCCAAAAGGAAAGGGTCCGAAAAGACTCGAAAAGAATGTTAATCTTACAGACGGTACGTTCAGCGTTTCGGTATCAGATGAAAGTGGATATTTTTGCCTCCGGTTGGATGACGAAGAGTTGGCGTTCCCGTTTGCATTCGGCTCACAACAAGAGAGTCGCCTGCAGGGCAGTGGTCACCGAGTTTTCGCATCCGCCACGTGGCATACTCGTGAGAAGCTCGGAATTCTTGTTCAAGTGATCGATGAAGAAGTGGGGTTTATTGAAGTAACGCTGGCTTTTGGCCAAAGCGGAGAGCTGGTACTAGCGCTGAGAAATAATATAGAAAGCAGCTACAAAAAATGGCAGGGGGTGTGGACATTACAGGAGGAGGCATCACATGGCAATCACGATTAAAGATATCGCGCGCGAGGCAGGGGTATCATATTCTACAGTCTCACGAGCATTGAACAATCTGCCTAATGTAAATCAAACTACGAAACAACATATTATCAAGACGGCAAAACGCTTGGGTTATATGCCGAATACATCGGCGGTCAATTTGAAACTCAACCGCTCCGGAATGTTGGCAGCGTACTTTTCAACCATTAGTGAAATGTCTTCGCCGGAAGTCCTACACGAAGTAGTCACGGCAATCTATAGCGTTATAAAAGAAGAATACTTAGTCGTCATTAAAGGCGTTGACAATCACGTGCCCGGAACACTTAATCCTGCGATCTTTGATGGGATTATTAACATCACTCAACGAGAAACAGATGAAGAATTCATCAAGGAAGCAATCTCGAAAGATATCCCAATTGTGACCGTCAACCGTAAAGGGTCAACACCTGTAGATACCGTACTTACCGATGAAACCGATGCAGTTTATCGATCGATGAAGTATCTTTTGGATCACGGACATCGCCGAATTGTTGTTTTGGAAGGACCGAACCATCTTCCATCAACGAAGATGCGTCACGTAGGCTGGGTAAAAGCTGTTCGTGAATACGGTATGAATCCTGACGATTTTCCGGTATTGGAAGGTAACTACCGTTTCGAAAGTGGAATAAGACATACAAAGGAAATTCTTTCATACCACCCTACGGCCTTGCTATCTTTTAACGATGAAATGGCATTTGGTGTTGAGCGTCAAATGCTCGAGTCAGGCCTTAAGATACCTGAAGATCTCTCAATAATTGGTTTCGATAACTGGAATAATCCACTGTATATCGCGATGAACCTTACGACCATCGAACGAAATATGTACAATCTCGTTCAGGAAGCGACGCTCTTACTCCTTAATCGAATCGATCAGGGGGACATCATCCGCGGTCCTCGAACAATCTATCTGGAAGCACCGCTCATCGAGCGAGGATCTGTGAAGGATGTTTCGGGTGAGGGGTGAAGGGGTCGATAAAAGGAAGAGGTCGCACTTGGCGACCTCTCTTCTGACTGGCTAACACTCACTCCACCTCCAACACCACACTCCCTCGCTTATGCCCGCTATCGACGAGTTCGTGCGCTTGGCGAACTTGCTCGAAAGGGAAGCGCTGCTCGATCACAGGTTGAAGCTTGCCTTCCTCGTACCACTTAGCTAGCTGCTGAATATGTGTCGAGGTTTCCTTAGACACAGTAGTGCCGGCTACCGTGACATACTTACCAGCCGGGCCGAGCGCGGACTCAGCAATTCTTTTCGGTAGTTTCCCAACTGCGTCTAACACGATGTCATAGCAATTAGCAGGCAACGCAAACCCCGGAACATCGTAGGCCAGGAAGTTCTGAGCACCAAGCCCGCACACCAGCGCGCGATTCTTCTCGCTGGCGACTGCTGTTACGTCCATCCCTAAGTTGCGAGCGATCTGCACAGCCATCGTTCCTACTGCGCCGGAGGCACCGTAGATGAGCGCTTTTTTGGCCGGGGCAGCGTCGGCCTCCTCCAGGAAGAAGAGTGCGGTAGCACCGCCGAATACCAGACTGACCATTTCGGCCGTATCTGCACCGGAAGGTACATGGGCGATGGCGCTGTCCTGAGGGATGCTAACATATTGGGCATGGCAGCCGAAACGCATGCCGGGGGTGGCGCCGAAGATAGGGTCACCGATCCGGAAGTTAGTGATGCCTTCGCCGAGGGCGACGACGTGGCCGGCGTAGACGGTGCCGAGTATGGGTTGGCGTAAGTGCTTGATGCCGAGCACGAGGCGCATCAGGGTTTTTATGGGTTGGGCGACTTGAAGGCCGCGGGCTCTGGCGTCGCCGGAGTTGACGGAGGTGGCGGCGACTTTGGCCAAAATCATGCCGGGCTTCACGGCAGGGACGGGGATATCTCTGATCTCAATGACTTCGGGGCCGCCGTAGCGGGTGGCGAGGGCGGCGCGCATGGTGGTTGGCAGGGTGTTCATGGGGACCTCCTAATCATCATCTATGGAGAAAACTTCTTCCAGGGGTTTGGCAAAAACTTTGGCGATGGCGAAGGCAAGCTCGAGGGTGGGGGAGTACTTGCCGTTCTCGACCGCCAGGATGGTTTGGCGGGTGACGCCGACCAGGTCGGCTAGCTGCTGCTGGGTCATCTCATCGGCGAGGAACCGAAGTGTGCGGATGTTGTTGGTGATGCGCGTTTTTTTGGCCATGATTATAGCCCCCGTTCGTAGCCGACGATGTAGGTGATCCACATGGCGAGGCCGGAGAGGAGCACCATAAAGGCGAGGGCGTAGAAGAAGGTCTGGAGGCCAAAGCCCAGGGCA
Organism: uncultured Fastidiosipila sp.; assembly: GCA_964548975.1. Classification (GTDB taxonomy): domain Bacteria; phylum Bacillota; class Clostridia; order Saccharofermentanales; family Fastidiosipilaceae; genus JAAYZH01. Next base: position 630 of record CAZJTS010000006.1, on the reverse strand, counting down.
AGCAGGGCTGCCGCGGCGAGGAAGGCGAGGGAGAAGACGAGGCCAAAGGCCTTCATCGCATAGCCCTCGATGTGGTGGTCGCGCTCGTCGGTCGGTTCGGCGAAGCCTTTGCTGCCTTGGCGCTTCTCGAAGGTCATCACGACGATGACGCTTATGATGTTGAGCACGAGAAAGCCGAGGACGAGAAGGAGGAAGTAGACGCCCCAGGCGCGGGCGAGGGGTTCGCCGGGGAGGTTTGTGGGGCTTGTGTGGTTTGTAGGATTTGCTTGCGCGGTGAGGTCGGCTAAGCGGGAGCGGTGCCAGATGAATGTGAGAATGAACCAAATCAAGTTGGTTAGGGCGGAGAGAATCGCGGATTTTGAGCGGTTATGCATGGTGGGCCTCCTTTGTGATCTTGCTATGGTTAAGAAGATTTAACTTGATGTCAAAAATTCTATACACAAAGTAGCATGCATGGGGATGGGGTGTCAAGTATTTTTTACATGGGGTGTAGAATTGTTTACAAAGGGGATGCGGAATTTATGTCCTGGAATGATTGAAGAACGTATTTCGATTAGTATTGGTCAAACGGAAAGCCTCGGAATAGAGCGTGCTGCCTTCCGCCACACTATTGGCAAGCATCTCGAAGAA